>CAZRMG010000211.1:0-4356 GCA_964601095.1 uncultured Melioribacteraceae bacterium
TCAGGAATTCTCTCGTTTACATATTCTTTAATGGATGAAATTACAGAATTAATTTTACCCGGCGTACCGTTTCCAATTGAAGCCCGCCAATTTTCACCGATCGAATTATCTGATAACGGATCTGCAAGTTCCAATGTAGCGCCGCTACCATCTGCTTCTTCGGGCCAAGGCAATTTATCATCATAAGTAAGTGAATCTACTATCTGACCTTCATTATCAAATAATCTTATTAATTCACCGCCGCTGCCTAACCCAAAATCCATTGAACCGATAAAATTATTTACATCCGGGAAAAGTGATTTGAATTTATCTTCTTCTTCAAATAAAACTAAATATTGATTAGGATCAATAATTGTCCCAATAGGAAAAATAAATTTGTGTTCATCATCGCTATCTGAAAAATACCAATTACTCATATCAATCGATTCATCGCCTGTATTATGTAGTTCAATCCAATCACCGGGATCAAACGTATCTGCGGAATTATAATTTATTTCATTTATTACAATACCTTTTAACGAACTGCTGTCAATTGAAAAGTTAGCAGTTAGATTTGTTGTTTGTGTGATATTCAAAGATAAAAATTGATCTGTCGTTGAAACCGGTCCACTCCATCCGTCAAATTTATAACCGGGTTCCGGTATTGCCTTTAAATGAACAGTGTTATTTTGGAAATAAACTCCCGACCACGGAAAATCTGATTGTTGTAACTCAAGAGAATTAAGTTGAACTTTTCCACCACCACTGGCACTAATTTTTAATGTTCCGTCGCTACCGCAACGGAAAAAATTGCGCATAAAACCACGCAAGTAACCGGGTCTTTCCTGGGCAAATGAAATCATTTTGTTCAAATTCTCGCCGTTGATATCGAAACGTTCACGATGCTTTGCAATTTCACTTGAAATATGATCGGCCATTTCGTTGATTGTGTTTATAACACGATCACTTTTAAAATTTGAATTCAACAAATCTGCTACAAGATTTATGAATTGATTTTTTATTTTAGGATTTTCCACAAGTTTACGCGGCAACAAAGTTGCCCATTGAGGGTTTGCATATGTTGAAGGATCACTAAGGAATAAAAATTTTACATGATCTTCTGATTGACCATTGTTTTCATATAAATTAAAACCAAAATCCAAGTCGTATAAAATCCAGCGCCATTTTCCAGTTTCACTTCTTTCTCTCCAATATTTAATATTACCTGAAGGCCAGTCACGATTATTATAGTAAAGTTGAGCCGCGAAATACAAAAGACATTCTCTCAAATCTACCCTATCGTTTACATAATCATAAGCTTCATCTGTAGTCATATCATTGTTGCTTATATAATCAATTAATTGTTGATAATGTTCAGTATCTCCATGAAGAACTTCCATATTGCCTTCAAGCATATCTATATTATCCGGATCAACGCCGTGGCGGTTTGCAACATAATGCTCGCTTATCTTTTCACGAATATTATATATTCCCCAGTATTCGCCGTTTATAAAAGTTGTTGCAGGACGGTATTCCAAATAATCGATATCTAAATCCTCAATAAGTGTTTGCATCATTGCATCGCGAATGTGTGTGTTATAAAAATCATTGCCTGCATTTCTTAGAATAAAAGATTTAAAAGTTGTTACGTCAAAATTTGGGAATAGTTGATATTCCAATGGATCAATACCATCTTTGAATTTAATAGAAAAAGATTTTTGAGCGTGAGCCCTGCTCCAAGCCCCGTAAATTGCAAGTATGCAGTCTTTAGAAAAACCAAGATTTTTATTGTCATCAAAAAATTCAACATGACCCAGACGTTCCCAATCCATCCAATAGTTTGCCCCTCTGTGCGGATCAGGTTGTGTCCAACCCGGTCCATCTTCATAAATTCCATAATTATAATCAAAAAGATTATAAGGATCTGATATTAATGAAATCACCGGAAGCTTTGTGTCTTCATTTATCAAATATGTACTATAAACAACCGGACTTGGTGAAAGATTTTCTTTATAACTTATTGCTTTAAGAACTGATGTTTTAGAAATAGTAATAGGTGAATTATATTCAGTCGAAGTATTATCAGGGTCTTTTCCATCCAAAGTGTAATAAATTTTGCTGTCCCCAGCGGAAAGTGTTACAGTTACGGAATTTTGATAAAATCCTCCCGGCAACGAAACAGAAACTGAATCTGCGAATTCTTGTTTCAGTTCACCTAGATTTTCTGATCCCGGTGAAGCTGTCTGTAAAACCCAATTTGCAGCACCATCACTGATTCTTCCGTAAGATATATCTGCTGTTAATTGTGGTACATCAACCTGATCGACAATATTTCCGTTAACATCGCTTAGAATAATATTTTCGCCATCGGCGCTGATTTTAAAGTTGGTGTGCAAATTTGGAGTTTGTCTGTTTTTATCGGAGGCATAAATCAATAAAAATTTTTGCGGCTCTATAACTGCATTTTCTATCTGCCATTTTTTTGTATCCTCTGGATCATCGCTAATATAAAATCCAGATATACTTACCTGCTCATTTCCAACATTATATAATTCTATCCAATCAGTTGCGTCGCCGTCTTCATCTAAAATAGTTTCTTTGTTGGAACTTACAACTTCGTTGATTACAACATTTTGTGCAAAAGTAATTTGAAATGTTAACAATAAAAGAAGTAATAATAATTGTTTACCCATGATTTTGTCCCAGTTTAATGAAAAGATTTTCGATTACTCTAAGTTGGTCGAATAAATATTAGTAACTATATAAATCGGACTACCTAAATTTACATTGTTTTAGTATAAATTGATAGAATGCAGTAAATAATTACCCCAATACAGAATTCAAATAAATGCGGGTACTTTATTTTTTATTCGGCAGATTCTTTTTGGGCTCAAACTTTAGACATTCTTTTCCTGATGAGAGCAAAACTTCAACGGAGGGAATCCTTTTAGTTTTAAAACCGAATGCCTTGCAGGCGTATGGTCTTTCCTTTTCCCATGTAATTCTAAAATGCTGACATTTTCTGCATTCAACAGGCACCGACAACCTTTCTTTTTATCATCCGTGTTCATAATATAACAATTAGCATTTCATCTTTCTGGTAAAAATGAAAAACTTATATGTTGGCACAGCCGGCTGGTCTTACAATGATTGGGTCGGGAGTTTCTATCCGCAAAAACAAAATAAAGATTTTGATTGGCTGGAATTTTATTCACGCTTTTTCAATACCGTTGAAGTTAACGCGAGTTATTACACTTATCTTTCGCCAAAGATTGTTGAAGGCTGGATAAATAAAATAGAAAAAAAAGATGATTTTCTTTTCACTATTAAGCTTCACCAGGATTTTACGCATAAAAAAGTTTTCGGCGACCAGCAAATAAAAGCCGTAAAATACAATCTTGATTTGTTGAACAAAGAAAGCCGGCTGGGCGGTTTGCTGATTCAATTTCCGTATTCATTCGAGCTTAACAAAGCAAACGCTAATCACGCAAAGGATTTAATTGATATTTTTTCCGAATACGAAAAATTTATTGAAGTGCGGCACAAATCATGGTTCATCGAAAGGTTTTTCAATTTTGTGGGGCCGAACAAAGCATCTTTGTGCACAATCGATCAGCCGGTTATTGGCGAGGCGGTTGAATTTAAGCCTATTGTAGCTGGCGATAATTTGTATTTGCGTTTTCACGGCCGCAATAAAAAAGCGTGGCAAAAATCAATCGGCAATTTCGGCAAGAATCAAACTTACGAACAACAAAGCGAACGATACGATTATCTTTACACCCCGGGCGAACTAACGGAGATTGAGCAGAAGGTAAAAGAAGTGTTGCTCACGGTAAAAAAAATTTATGTAATATTGAATAATCATCCGCACGGTAATGCCGTTGCAAACGCTTTGGAATTACTGCATATGCTCGGGGAGAGAATAAAAGTAAATGTTCCGGAAACTACTTTAAAGACGTATCCGCGTTTATCAAAAATAAGCATGAATTAATTTTTCTCTATCCAAAGAATTAACCGTGTAAAACTCTTCGTACTCGACCGGTTTCTCGGCATCGCCGAAAAAGTTTTTATCCGTTCTATCTTTTTGTGTTATCGATTTAGCCTGCGGGGCGGCAAGAACTTCGAGCTTATCAACTATAATGTTATTGCCGCTTTGAGCATCAACCTTTCCCTCGATAAAATATGGACCCATGGACATAGTGAGCTCGGCGTATTTTTTATAAGCTTCCGGGAAAATTACCGCTTCGAATGTTCCTGTTAAATCCTCAAGCGAAAGGAATTTCATAACTTCCTTTTTGCTCGTCAAAATTCTTTTAGATGCCATGTACCAGCCGATCATTTTAACTCTGCGGCCGTCGTGTTTTTTCATCTCCGAGG
>CAZRMG010000211.1:4366-5660 GCA_964601095.1 uncultured Melioribacteraceae bacterium
GAAGCATTAGTAACCTTAAGCGGTTTAATTTCATCCTCGAAAAATTGAAGCGGATGCTTTGTAACCATGTAGCCGAATGCTTCGTACTCATTAATACAAATTTCTTCGGCACTGAACTGCCGGTCTGTCGATATGTCTTCTTCAACCTTAACAATATCTTTTACAAATAAATCGCCGGTGCCGCTTTTCAATAATTTTTTGTTGCCGTAATAAATATCGAGGAGTCGCAGCAGCGTGGGGCGTGTTTTGCCGAAGCAGTCCGCCGCGCCGCATTTAATTAATTTTTCGGTTTGCTCGGGCCCTATTTGTGTCCGCGTTAAAAAATCCGGGAAGGATTTATAAACTCCCCCGTTTTTTCTCTCGTTCAATATTTTATCGACGGCGGTGCGGTCTAAATTTTTAATTGCCATCAACCCTATGCGCACTTCTTTTTTATTGCCCTCGTATTCATAAATACTGTTGTTAACGCATGGCAATAAAATTTTGAGTCCGATGCGTGTGCATTCGGTAATGTAAACCGCGGCGGAATAATAACCGCCCCCGTTGCTCAAAACAGCCGCCATAAATTCCGCTGGATGATGCGCCTTCAGATACGCAACTTGAAAAGAAAGCAGTGCGAACGAAGCGCTGTGAGCTTTACAAAACGCGTACCCGGCGAACGATTCAATCTGCTTCCAAAGTTTTTGCGAAATTTCTTCGGAGTATCCTTTGTCGCGGCAGCACGAAAAGAATTTATCCACAATCAACTGCATGGCCTTATGCGAGCGCATCTTGCCGCTCATTGCCCTTCTTAAAAGATCGGCTTCTTCGAGGGTTAACCCCACAACATGATGAGCCACCTTAATAACATCTTCCTGATAAATCATAACCCCGTAAGTTTCGCCCAGGTATTTTTCCATTTCAGGCACAAGATATTTTCTGCGCTTCGGGTCTTTGTGGCGTTCAATAAATTCCTTCATCATACCGCTTTCGGCAACGCCTGGACGTATTACCGATGAAACCGCGGTGAGCATCTCGAAAGTATCGCAGTCCGTACGTTTCAGCAGCGAGCGCATTCCCGGGCTTTCGATGTAGAAACAACCGATTGTATTCCCTTCCCGGATAAGTTTTTTTGTGGGTTCGTCGTCAAATATTTTATTGTATTCAAAAATATTGAACCCGCTTCCCTTTATAATTTTAGGAACGGCATCGAATATTTGCGGGTAATTGTTTTTATTCTGCAGCTTGTAAGCCGCTAGGTCTATTATAGGAATCTTGTTATTTAGATTAAATTCGTGCATATTAATAGTGTACA
>CAZRMG010000212.1:0-5620 GCA_964601095.1 uncultured Melioribacteraceae bacterium
CACGTATGTGCTAACATTAAAACCAACACCGAGACTAAAACCGGCTAACCCGGGCGTAGTGCCTATTTTCAGTTCTCTACGTTTTTCGTTATCGTAACCAAAACGCAATTTAAAACTTTTGCCTAATCTTAATTCCGCGCCTGCTGTAATGTTTTTAAATCTATCAAAAAAAGTATCGAATCTATCGCTGAGTTTGTTGAACGACCAGAAAAATTTTAATGGAACTTTTTCAAGTTGTTTTGTAAAACCGAGCCGCATATCAATCGGTAAATCTTCGTTTAATGTTGAGTAAGAAGAAAGCTGTGAACCAAGATTCAGAATTGAAAAACCAAAATGCCAATTCTCTTCGGGAATTGCGTAATGAAGCCCAATATCAAATGCTAATGCTGTTGAAGAATAATCTTCTATTCCCGAATAAATGAATTTTACATTTGCGCCGTAGAAAAAATTATCATCAAGTTCGTTACCGTAACCTATCATTAAAGCCAAATCATTCGCGCCAAACTCGCCGAGATTTTTTCCGTAAATATCTGATTTTACAAAATCACCGTAATTAACATATTGAACAGCCGCGCTAAATCTGCCTAAGCTTTCATATTCTTTTGAAATTACTACCGAAGCTGAATTAATATCCATTAAATGATTAACATACGAAACAGAAATTGGAGTGCCGGATAATGTGTTTATTCCTGCGGGGTTATAAAAAACCACATTTGGGTCGTCGCTGTTTGCAACAAAACTTCCGGCAACAGCCGCTGCTCTTGGATTTGTATCGAGTGATAAAAATTTATAAACGCTTTGCGGAAATACAATTGTTGAAATCAATAAAAACATTACAACTGCAAGGAATTTCTTCATAGTTCTCTCATTTTGACGCACGATTATATAGATATTCATTTTTAAAGGCAAGGCAATAGAATTTATGCTTGAATCCAATGGAACAATAATAAATCTAATAATGTTAGAGATTGCAACTTGACCGATTTAATAAATCATCATTAATTTAGAATACGAATAATTAGAAGGAGTTAAAATGAACAGCATTAAGACCGCTATACTTATGACGGTTATGATGATCCTTTTTATTTTAGTTGGAAATTTAATCGGCGGACAGTCGGGAATGACTATCGCTTTTATAATTTCTCTTGCACTTAATTTCGGCTCTTATTGGTTTTCAGATAAAATTGTTTTGAAAATGTACCGTGCTCAGGAAGTAACCGAAAAAGATGCACCACAGCTTTATGATATTGTTGAAAGACTTGCATCAAAAGCCGAACTGCCGATGCCGAAAGTTTATATTATGAACAATCCTACGCCAAACGCATTCGCAACAGGGCGTAATCCTCAAAACGGGGCGGTTGCAGTTACAACAGGAATAATGAACATCTTAAATAAAGAAGAACTCGAAGGTGTTATTGCGCATGAACTTTCACATATTAAGAATAGAGACATTCTTGTTTCCACAATAGCCGCAACATTGGTTGGAACAATCACATTTATTGCAAGGATGGCAGGCTGGGCTGCAATGTTCGGCGGAAGCAGCCGCGACGATGAAAAAGGCGGAAACATTTTTTACGAACTAGCATTGATTATTATAGCACCTATCGCAGCTGTGTTGATTCAAATGGCAATTTCGCGTTCGCGCGAACATATGGCGGATGAAGGCGGCGCACAGATTACGGGAAAACCCATGGGACTTGCAAATGCATTAAACAAATTATCACAGGCAAACGAAGTAATTCCTATGGCGAATGCAGGAACATCTTCGGCGCATATGTTTATAGTTAATCCGTTAAGCGGAAAATCTATGATGAAATTATTTTCAACACATCCACCGCTCGAGGAAAGAATTGAGCGTTTGAAAGAAATTGCCGCCGGCAGAAGATAGTTTTTTAAGTTTGATTTTAGAATATGATATCAATATGTTGAAATAGCGTTTGACAAATCCGGATTTGAATTTGAAAAAACTTTATTACATCGCAGTGGCAGTTATTATTATTTCGACTTCCAATAATTTTTCTCAAACAAAAAACAATTTGGAAGTTTTCGAAAGTCTGATAGAAAAATCTGTAGTAAAAATTGATTCAACTGCATTGGCGGCAGGCAAGGAAAAATTTGTGAAAATTTCTCTGCCGCAAACCCTCGAACAGCTTAATCCTTATTTGGTATCGTCATTTAAAAAGAAAGGATTTATTGTTAATGCCGACAAAGAAAGTAATTTAATTCAAAATTACATTTTAACGAATGCGACTGTGACATATAAAAATTCATATAAAGGCGGGTTATTCGGCAACGTAATGACTGAAAGGGAAGTACGTTTGGAAGGAGCGCATTTTAAGTCAACGCCCGACGGTTTCGAAGAGCCGGTTCACTTTATTTTTACAAATATCGATTCGGTAATTGTTGATGAAATATCTGCGCTTGAAAGTAAATCAATCCCGTTCACGCAAGGAGAAATCCCTAATCCGCCGCTCATTTCGAACATTTTGGAACCAATTATTGTAGTTGGAACATTAATTACAACCGTTATTCTACTGTTTACTGTTAGAAGTAAATAACATTATTAAAGTATTTTACGGCTGAACTAATTTGCTTATTTTTACATCGCTTTTTAAAGTTAATGGAGTGGTTTTGAAATTCAGGAAATTATTATTACCAAGTTTATTTTTATTGATTCTTTTATCTGCGTGCTCAAGTTCAGTAGATACTAGTCAATTTAACGCAGATCAGTATTTTAACTATGCAAAAGAACTTTATGAAACGGAAGATTACGAGCTCGCAATTTCACAGTTTCAGAATATAATTTTGCAATTTCCCGGCAGCCAGGTTAACGACGACGCCCAGTTTTTCCTCGGTATGACGTATCATAAAAGAGAACAATATTTACTTGCGGCATATGAATTCAGTAAACTTATACGCAATATACCTGCAAGTCCTTTTGTGCCGGAATCCCAGTTCATGCTGGCGGAATCTTATTATCAACTTTCTCCTCCTTATCAACTTGATCAGGCTTACACTAAAAAGGCAATTGAGGAATTTCAAGCGTTTATTGATTTCTTTCCTTCAAATGTAAAGGTGGACGAAGCAGAAACAAAAATTCAGGAAATGAATGAAAAGCTCGCCGAAAAAGATTTTAGAAGCGGGTTGATTTATGAGCGCATGGAATACACAAAAGCGGCGATGAAATATTATGCCCAGGTTACCGAAGTTTATCACGATACAAAATTTGCACCGATTGCTTTATACAACAAAATAAAATTGGAAATTGATAAAGGAATGAAGAGCGAAGCATATTCCGATATTGCTACATTCCTCGGCAGATATCCCGATCATTCAAACGCAGCGGAAATCAAAGAACTTGAATCAAGTTTAATTGGTCAATAATGGAAACGCCAGAAAAGAAGATTAAAAAGGTTTCGGATTCTATTGTTACCATGACCGAATTGGTGCTTCCAAATCATACAAACCAACTTGGTAATTTACTCGGCGGACAGCTGATGCACTGGATAGATATATGCGCTGCACTTTCGGCGGCAAAACATTCGCAACGCGTATGTGTTACTGCCTCGGTTGATAGTATTGATTTTCATCATCCGATAAAAGTTGGCAATGTTATAACTTTGATTGCCTCGGTTAACCGGGCGTTCAAAACTTCTATGGAAGTAGGTGTTGAAGTTTTTGGAGAATCTATTGAACTTGGAACCAAGATTCACACTAATACTGCATATTTAACTTTTGTTGGCGTAGATAAAAACGGAAAACCTGTTGAAACTTTTGAAATTGTTCCGGAAACGGATGATGAAAAACGCAGATTTGAAGAAGCATTACAAAGAAGAAAATACCGTCTTGAAGGCAGAGCTAATTTCAATTAGTATCCTCATTTACTTTATTTTTTTTACTCCCCATGTTTTCGCACAAGTACCTTTAAACGGTTTCGTACGTTTTCAGGAATTTGCTGCAAATCCCGGCTATGATAAAATTATTTCTGTTGATTATACCGGCGACGGCTTCCGCGGTATTGTTGCATATAATAGCAAAGAGCAAAATTATTCCGCGTTAACCTATGATAGAAAATCCAAACAATTTATCAACAATCAAAAATTCTCCTCCTTAAATTTTACTAATATAAAATCCGCCGATAACGAAGATAGAGGTAGTAAAAGATTTTTATTTGTTTCCCGAAAAGAGAGAACTGTAGGATATTTATCGTTCTCAAAAACAGGTTCGATATCAATTAATGCAAGGTATAAATTCGATTCATACCCTGGAAATATAGATATAGCCGATATCGATAATGATAGGCGAAAGGAAGTTCTTGTATCCGGGCCATCTTTTATCGGACTTTCTATTTTAAGCGAATCAAAAGGAAGATTAAAAGAAAATAATTTCGGCGGATACCGCTCGTTTTCTTATTCTGCTTTTGTCGATTTGGATTATGATGATTACAACGATATTGCCGCACTTGATTTAAACTCGAATTCAATCAATCTTTTTTATAATGACCGCGTTAACAGCTTTAGCGAACAAAGATCAATAAAACTGGACGGTGAAATATCGAGCTTTAAAATTGCGGATGTCAACCTGGATGGATTTAGTGATTTCGTTTTTCTTAAAAACAATAATCTTGAAATATTACTCGGCGATTCGGTTTCAACATTCAAAAAAAAAATAGGAGTGCATTCGCAATACAAAGTTGATAAATATTCGATTTTTGATTTTAACGGCGACGGATACAATGATTTAGCATTTTTAAATTTAGAACGCGGAATATTAAGCATTGCCTTTGCGGAAAGTGCATTCAAATTTTATGAGCCGGTAGTCTATTTCCAACGAAAAGGTATTGTTGATCTTGATTCTTATGTAGATCGCGGCGGACGAAAACTTGCTGTCCTTGATAAAAACGGTAAAATCTATTTAATAGATAAAGTAACGGGATTTTATGAAGATGCTTCTTTTGCCGCGGGTTTTAATACGGATTTATTGGGACCATTCGATTATTTGAATGACGGCTCGCCGGATTTTTACGTCACCGATAACTTTAATAATCGGTTGAAAATTTTTTTAAGTGCAAGAAAAAATTTGTTCGATAAGTTTTATTCTCTTCAACTTTCACAAAAACATTCGAACATAACGGTTGACGATTCCGATGCCCTGGAAAAGATATTTTATTGCTACTCTACCGGGGGGCGACTAATAGAAATTCTTCGTGTTAATTTCAGCAACAATGAAGTTAAGAGAAGAATTTTATACGCTGATAAACCTATTGATGATTTTAAACTTGACGATGAAAAATTAAAAAGAAGAAAAGGAATTTCACTTTTGTTGAATGATAGGGGCAAAATGTTTTACCAGTCGTTTGAATTCCGAGACATTCGATATTTAAAATCGTCACTTGATAGTATCGCGTCAAATGTTGAGAACTCGGTGATTTCCCAAAATGCAGGCAGTGAAATATTCTTTTTCACGAAGTACGGTAATATGATTTATTTAAATAAGACTTCCGTAACACCCGGCAAAAAAGAATTGATTAATATGTCGTCTTATAATTTAACTCCGAATAAAAATTTCAGCAGCGGGTTGATTTATATACCCGGTAAGTTAACAACAGAAGGTGAACTTT
>CAZRMG010000213.1:0-2327 GCA_964601095.1 uncultured Melioribacteraceae bacterium
ATGTTACACTTTCGCTGCCGCATTTAATTTCCGGCAGAGGTGATCTTGGCGCTCTGCCGTTACAATTAAGCTCATCGGAAAGTGAAGGTTTGTACAACAGTGCAAAAATAATCCGCAGTAAAATTGATGAGTACGTGAAAAAGTAATAAATCTGTTCATCGGAATCATTTATTGCAGTTTCAATTGCTAAACAAAAATTTGCTTGTCGAGTGAAAGAATATAAGAGGAACGTAAAGCTACTTCAGAGTTCTTAATAATTACTCATTTCAACAATAACATTTTCCTTGTAAAATAAGCCCCATCTGATTTCATCGAATACAAATACACTCCGCTGGCAAATTTACTTGCATCCCAGCTAACCTCATAGTTCCCGGGTTTTTGAATACCCTCTATTAATGTTGAAATCTCTCTTCCCAGTATATCATAGATTTTAATCGTAACCTTGCTTTCACTTGGGACATTGTAAGATATTTTAGTTATAGGATTAAAAGGGTTCGGGTAGTTTTGAGAAAGTGAATATTCTTGAGGGAGTTGGCTTTCATTTTTATCGTCTATGTCTGTTCGAATTATATTGATTTGTCCATTTGCCAGGTTAAAAATATACTCTTGTTGTGTAGCTTCAAGCTTAACTTTTGCACTGTCGAATTGTATTTGCGTATTTACCGATTGGTTAACATTTATTACAAAATACAGAATTACTAATTCTCCATTATCATCATTAATTCCGCAACTGCTTTTAAGATTTAACCGCACCAGATTGTTATCATAAATTTCTTTTTGAAGTGAAAAACTTTTTGTTAATTCACCCGTATTAGCTTTAATCATTTTAAGTAATGTTGAATCGTAAGAAAGTTTTATATCTACTTCTGCGATACCTTTGATATTTTTCCCCTTAATCTTTACAGCAATAGTATCCGATGATGATGCTGTTAAAGAATCTAAAGCGAGAGATTTGCAGTCCGAGAGAATCCAGACGGAATCGGCATAAGATCCGCCGTAAGCCCCGATATCATTTCTCGAACCGTTTAAATCATTAAATACAAAATCCGGATTACCCGCATCAATGCATGCTGAATTATTCGCAAGGCGATAATTACCTTTCTCAGCATCAATAAAAAACGGATCTTTTGATATATCATTCATACCCGGGGAAATATCTTTGTAATCGATAATATTATTCCAAACATTGTTATAATTCATAAACGATGTTGATGATTTTAGAATACCGAAATCATTATTACCTGTTATTATATTATTATAGATGTTTGCCGAAGAAGCAATTTCTTCAATTCCCCGCCCGTGAGTTACTATCGTATTATTTACTATGTCAATGTCTTGGGATTCAAGAATTTTAATTCCTGTTCCGAAATTTGTTTTATCATTAATTATGTTGTTAAATATTTTCGCATTAGAAGTTTTATTCAACATAATTCCAAATGGGTCGGCGGCTATGCAAGTGATATGATTATTCCTAATTGTAGGGCTTGAATTTCTAACCATGAAAGATCCACGAATATTATTATTAGTTATTAAAGGAGAAGACCCGTTGTAAATATTCAACCCACTGAACGATTCGGATTCTATTTTATTGTTTTTAATAATTGGGTCCGATTCAAGAACTGTTATCCATGTGTTAATAAAATAATTATCTGCAATAATGGCGTTTGAGCCGTTCCATATATGTACTGCTTCGTCTTTGTATGGTGATCCCTTAATTCGATTCTTAATAATTGTTGGCGAAGAAGCTTCACACGATATCAATGGTGCTGAAAAATGATCTATGGTTGTTTCTATATTAAAACCGCTAATTTCTGCATTGTTAATATTGTTGAATAAAACCCCACTTTGCTCGCCGGCTAAAACAAGATTTGTAACCGAAGCTCCGCTTCCAAGCAAAAATACTCCCTCTTTCATTATAATTGTTTCGTTATAATTTCCACCCGCTACAATTATGGAATCGCCAGAGGAAGATTTATCAATACCTTTCATAATTGTTTTGAATGGTTTGTAAATACTTCCATCTTCATCGCCTGAATTGTTGGCGTCAACGTAAATGCAATGTATTCCTCCATTAATTCTATTAACAATAAACGCCCCGTCGGTAATACTTTTTACAACTATTTCTTTATTATCCGAATCAAATAGAGAAATATTTGAAAGAGTAAGCAGGGAAGCTTCGCCGGCTTTTGAATTATCGTTAGCTTTAAAAATTATTTTAAGAATTTCACCATTGCTATTATAAACCGATTCTGTTCCGACAAACTGAAAGTTTACTTCATCTGGGAAAATTACTGAAGATTGCAAAACAGAATCATTTGTAGCCGATG
>CAZRMG010000213.1:2337-5550 GCA_964601095.1 uncultured Melioribacteraceae bacterium
TCGGCTCTTTGAAATGTAATTACTTTCGGATCATATTTTAAATTGAACGAAGCATTCAATAAATCATCCGATTGATCAAGTGAAATATAGAATTCAATTTCGTCACCGGGATAAGCAGAACCAGATGAACACATAATTGATTTTTCCAGCTGAAATTGATGAGAAACTATTTTAATTGGATCCGGTCCGCCGAAAGCGCCCATATCGTTCCTCGAACCATCAACATCGTTATAAATTAAATCCGGGTGACCCGCATTTTTACATGGCGAGTTTTCTTTTAACCGGTAATCAAATTTTGTTGCATCAACGAATAAAGGATCAATTGAAATTGCCCCCTCACCTGGAAGTATATCTCCATATTTATAAGGATGATTCCAAACATTATTGTATGATAAATCGAATTCCCCATAGCCGCGATAAAGTATGCCGTAAGAATACTCTCCACCCACACCAACAACAATATTATTATGAACGTTATTATTCTCTCCGTAGCCCAACTGGATACAAGCCGTATTTATTGATTCGCTCGAAATTATAGTATTGTTAATTATATCCGCATTTTTGCAGTCCATTAGCTCTATTCCGCTATTCTTTGTTAAAATTATATTATTTCTTATTTCTACATCTTCACCTATATAATGAACAAAAGCCATGCTTATTCCCTTCACAAAATTTTTGGTAATTTTATAACTTTTAGATCCTTGATTATAAATACCACGTAGATGCGACGATGGATTTAAAATATTTTCAGTTATTGTATAAAAATTATTTGCACACATAACCAATGCCAGTGTATCGCTGCCGGATATTGTAAATCCCTTTAGTAAGCAACTATCCGCCATAATCACATGTTTTGTGTTTTCAACATTTTGAGCAGATGACCCGATGAGAGCAACTCCATATTTCATAATTATTTTCTCGGAGAATATTCCGTTAATTACCCGAACAGTATCTCCAAACACAGCATTACTAATTCCGTCACTTATTAAACTGAATGGATTATTAATTGAACCATCTCCTTTGCGGACATCGTTCGCACTAACGTAGATATTTGTACCGAAAGGAATAGCTGTAACTTCATTTGATTGTCCGCTTTCGTTATGATTTGAGTCCACAGCCGTGATAAAGTAAAAATACTTTCTTCCCGTAACTGTACTTGTATCTGAAAAAACATTCTGTGATTTTGTAACAAACGCTAATGGGAACATACAGTAATTATTTCCTTCTATGTGCCTGTAAATATTGTATCCAAGAAGATCGCTTTCGCTATTTGGAAACCAGTTTAGTTTAATACTTGAATGACTAGCATTAGCGCTTAAAGCTTTTGGTATATCAGGCGGAATTGTATCGCTACTTGCAAACGAAATGTTCACAACTTTTAGAATGGGTGAGTTACCGTCTTCCGATTTTAGCACGGCTTCATATTGAACAAATCTATTACCATTGTGAAAAGGATTAATGTTTTGTTCATTAGGAGCGGAATAAAAACCGGATGTATCGTTTGGCCCATACCAAGATGAACTTTGTACTTCTTCATTTGTATTACCACTGCGAATTTTAAACTCTATAGAAGTGTTTTTTTTTAATAGTTCTTCCCGGGAAAGTTTCAAATTGCTTGAGCCGGCAGGGCCAAGATCAAAAATTGTTGAGATCATACTTCCCGAATGAACCGGTAAATACTTCCATTTATTAGTATATATTAATTCTCGGCGATTTTGTTCATCCCATGAAAGCCATGATAATTGATATTCATTTTGGTTGAAAATAACCTGATAATCACTATTGAATTTATAAGGAGAGTTATCCAATTGAAAATTTGAACTTATTCTATTGCCGTTTTTGTCAAAAAATTGTCCGTGAGAATTGTATTTCCATATATCCTTCTCGGGGGATGAATTCCGTAAGTCTATCCATATTGCAAGAAAATTATTTAAATTATCGCGGCACAATCGAACACCGCTTTGGCCGACATTCAATGTATCGTTGTTAATTTTGATTGCTTCATTCAATGGCTCACATTCATAATTGTACCTCCTTAAGTAAACATCAGTGTCAGTACTCGAGTTGGTGTTAGCACCATCCCACGCGGCCCAAAAACCGTTTTCGTCCCCGATAATAGAACACCCAAATTCATGTTTTGTTGGGGTATCGGCATTCAGAGGCAAAGATGAACTAAAAACATTTCCTGCTTCATCGCATTTACGAAACACGAATCTATCTTCATCGTTATCATTTCGAACCCGATAAAAAATTAGAAACGTTTTATCATTGTCATTTGCAAGCGAGACAACTTGTGGGCTGCCTATTATTTCATCACTGCTAATAGTAAAATTCTTACCTATCCTAATCGAATCATTTAGAAAAAGCTGTCCGCAAACTTCTGCTTGCGTTTCAGGTGTGTTGAATGATAAACTTTTAATCCAGGTGATTAGAAGTATTCCGTTGTTCAGTTTAGCTGCAGAACAAATAGCATCGTCTGCTACACTTCCAGCAATTTCGTTTACTCGGATTGCTTTTGTAAGTTCTTTACCGTCAGGTGAATATTTTTTAATAAAAGCATTTTTACCAGAGCTCCATACTCTTATAATACTTCCGTTCTCGACATTAATAAGATTTCTCAACAACTGCTTATCCTGATAATCTTCAACTGTTTTTATCATTGGAAAAGGCAATTGTACTTCCCCTCCGTTTTCATTTGTAACAATCAAATTATTTAAACTGTTGGCAGAAAAATCATTTACACTTGTTTGTGTCCATTTGTTAATATTTTTTTGGGAGAACACGACTGTGAGGGATAGAATAAACATCAAAATAAAATACTTGAAAATATCTTTTTTCATGAACCACCCCAATCATTTTATTATGATACTATAAAAGCACGAGTTAAAGCGAAAATGATTTTATCTTTATTATTGACTAATAATCAAAGACAGCAAAGGCGCTGTGGGTAAATAATTACTTCTGCAACTGAATGATTTTAAATAATTATAAAACATTACGTTTTTGGTTCAATCAGGATAAGGTTATAGAACAAAATAAAATTATCCCTATTAAAAATCAAAGCTAATTCTAATCGCATATTGCCAGGAGACAGTAAAGGATGTTTAAGAAATCATAATTCAACTATTCTCATAACCTCATATATACTATTCAAAATATTTTCAGCACCGTTAAAGTTCGATCCCTTTGTCAACTCCGTTGGAATTATATAAC
>CAZRMG010000214.1:0-5524 GCA_964601095.1 uncultured Melioribacteraceae bacterium
TGGCGAATGGGGATGCTATAACAAAACTCCGCATGATGTTTGTCTCAGGTGGATGGAGGATATCCTATCGTTATGGAACGAAGCTGGGTGGGGTTACGCGATGTGGAATCTGAAGGGCGATTTCGGCGTGATCAACAGTAATCGCCCGGATGTTAAGTACGAAGATTATAAGGGGCATAAACTTGACAGGAAAATGTTGGAATTATTGAAGCGGTATTAATACTGACAAATTTTCTGGAATAAAATATAAAAAACATGGCGCCACGAATGGCACTAATTTCACGAATAATCAAGAATAGAATATGAAAAAATTATTACTGGTTTATTTTTTGATTTTGTCAATAAATACAGCTCAAAGCCTTCCTTTTTCAAAAGGTGTAAATGTAACTAACTGGTTTCAAGTTGATGGCGCTAAGCAGATTCACTTTACAAAATATACCAAAAAGGATTTTGAGCAGATTAAAAGTCTGGGTATAGATGTAGTACGCTTGCCCATTAATTTACACTTTATGACTGACGGCGCCCCAAATTATAAACTGGATCCATTGTTCTTGTATTTTCTAAATCAGGTTATTGATTGGACCGAGGAATTGGGCATTCATTTGATAATTGATAATCACACTTTCGATGTAAATACAAGTACAGATGTTAATGTCGAAAAAGTATTAATTCCCGTTTGGAAGCAGATGGCCGAAAATTTTAAGAACAGATCGAATAAAATTTATTATGAAATATTAAATGAACCGCATGGCATTTCAGATTCGAGGTGGAACCAAATTCAGCAGGCCGTTGTGGATTCAATTCGTACTATTGATACAGTTCACACAATTATTGTAGGTCCAGCGGATTGGAACAGTTACAATAAATTATCGGTGATGCCTGTTTATAAAGATAAAAATCTGATATACACTTTCCATTTTTACGATCCGTTCATTTTTACACACCAGGGCGCAAGCTGGTCCGGAATGACGGAATTAGCCGGTGTACCTTTCCCGTATGATGCTTCTCGAATGCCGGCATATCCAACCGAATTAGATGAGACGGCTCCATGGGTTAAAAACGAATTGCTCTATAATTATAAAAACAACGGGACTGTCGCTAAAGTACAAAGTCAATTAAACATAGCAATTAATTTTTCGAAGCAGAGAAACGTTCCGATTTTTTGCGGTGAGTTCGGCGTGTATATTCCTAATAGTCCCGAAACCGACAGAATTTTTTGGTACGACGAAGTAAGGAAATATTTAGAGCAGAACAATGTAGCGTGGACAATTTGGGATTACCGCGGCGGATTCGGTTTATTCGAAAAGAACTCTCAGGAGTTATTTGATTATGATTTAAACGTTCCGTTGCTGGAGGCATTAGGATTTAACGTCCCGTCGCAGTCGGAATTTGAATTAAAACCTGACACGACAATGTTCAGCATTTATTCAGATTTTATCGGTGAAAAAATTGAAAATGTCAGCAGCAGCGCCGGTACTTTGGACTTTTATAATGAGGAAAATTCTCAAAGCGGTAATTATTCAATTTATTGGAGCGGAGCTAATCAATACAACACTATTTCATTTGATTTTAGACCCGATAAAGATTTATCTGTTTTACGAGATAGTAATTACGTTTTGGATTTTATGGTAAAGTGTGATAAATCAAACACGAGCTTCGATATCAGATTTCTTGATTCCAAAACTGATGCTAATGATCATCCTTGGCGTTTGGGTTCCAGGATAGACAATAATAAAATTATTTTTGACAACTCATGGCAGAATGTGCGTGTGTCTTTAAAGGATATGTACGAATTCGGTTCGTACGACAATAGTAAATGGTACGAACCTGTTGGATTATTCGATTGGGAAAAAATAGACAGATTTGAAATTGTAGCAGAGCAGGGGAGTTTAACAGGCACAAAATTATGGTTCGACGAAATTAAGATTTTCAATCCGGATATAACCGCGGTTGAAGAAAATTATGAACTACCTTCGAAATACAATTTAGCGCAAAATTATCCGAATCCTTTTAATCCGGAGACAACAATTAAATATAGTTTGCCTATCGGCGGCTTTGTAAATCTTTCTGTTTACGATTTATTGGGCCGCGAGGTAGCCGAATTGATAAACGAAGAAATGGCCGCGGGCAGTTATCAAATTAAATTCAACGCTGGTAATCTTTCCAGCGGGATTTATTTTTATGTTTTGAGGGCGGGTGATTTCATCTCAACCAGAAAGATGATGCTTGTCAAGTAGCTTAAAAATTTAACGGGGGTCACAATTCCTTCCTTACTGGCAACATATATTTGTCGCGGGTTAAGAGGGTGAGCCGAATAATTTTTCTTTGACATTCTTTATTCGATAAACTAATTTCTCTCTGAAAATTTAATCGAAAGGAAGTTTTTTTTCCTACCGTCAACAACCCGTAAACATAACGGAGGAATGATGAAATCAATTCATACTTTTTTATTAACTCTATTTATTATCACTTCATTATCATTCGCACAAACCGAAATATTTTCATCATTATGGTCGGCGGATCACGGCTGGCATGTTTTCGATGTTTGCTTTAGTCCCGACGGAAGCGAAGTTTTAGCTGTTGAAGGTACTGTATCACTCAACTCAGTAAAACTTTTCAATGCGTCGGATGGAATTTTAATTTGGCAGCAAAGCGCCGCCGCGGAGTTTTGCGGGTATTGCCCGGACATGAGCAAAATAATAATTGCCGGTGCAAGTGTATTGGCACTTAATCCAATTGATGGTACACAAATATGGCTTGCCGATCAATCAGCCGATTGCATTGATATTAGTCCCGACGGCAGTAAAATAGTTATTGGTAAAGAAATTGACAGGTCAAATGGTATAGTTGTTATGTTAAATTCGGCGGACGGTTCCAAAATTTGGGAAGGCACCACAAAGGGTCCCGTAAATGATATAAAATTCAGTGCCGACGGTTCAAGAGTAATTTCCGGTGGGGGCGATCTTTCAGATAGAGAAGCGATTTTATGGAACAGCGAAAACGGCAGTAAAATATGGACTTATAAAAGCGGTCCGATTATTTACACTGTTAGTATTTCTCCCGAAGGTGACAGTGTTATTGTTGGCACTGACTGGCAGGTTGTAACAATGTTAAACGCGACATCCGGAGAAGTTCGTTGGACCAAAACTCTTACAGAAAGATTTTTAGATTCTGGATTTACACCCGACGGTAATAGTGTATTTCTAAGTTCGAATAACGGATATGTGCGTATGTTCGATTCCGGCAGCGGTGGTACTGTTTGGGAAAAACTCATTGCAAATTCAAATTCTCATAAAGAAATTAAATGTTCGCCGGACGGTACTAAGTTAGTCACTGGTTCAGGTGATAAGCATGTAAATGTATTTGACGCTGCTTCGGGGTCGATTTTGTTCCGAGGAGAACAAACAACTTCTGTTGTCCCCGTTGCTTTTAGTTATGATGGTTCGAGGGTCGTTTCCGGAACGTATAACGGCGGCAAGGTTACGGTTTGGCTTGGAAACGGATTAGTAGATGTTCATGAAAATAATAATTTATTAATAACTGATTATGTTTTAAAACAAAATTACCCGAATCCTTTTAATCCCGAGACTGTAATTGAATATTCCGTTCCGGAACAAGGACACATTACATTAAAAGTATTAGACGGTATCGGTAAAGAAGTAGCAAATCTTGTAAACGAAAGCAAGATGCCCGGAAATTACAATGTTAAATTCAATGCAAGTAATCTTTCAAGCGGAATTTATTTTTATGTTCTAAAAACCGGTGGATTTACAGAGAGTAAAAAGATGCTTCTTCTAAAATAAGTTTCGCAATTAAATTAATTTTTAGATCAATCGATTCATTAAAGCCGCTTTTTGAGCGGCTTTTTTTATTTCCACAAATTTATTTTATAAATGGTAGGGTTTGCCAGACTTCAATTGTATTATATAATAGAAAAAGGAAAAACAATGGATATTAGCAACTTTAGAAAACTTAGTATAAAAATTATGAGCGGCTCGGCAGATGAGATGGAAATTGAGAAATTTAATATGCTTATAACAAATTCCTCTACACTAAAAAAAGAATATGAAAACATAAAGAAAATATGGTCGTTTGATTCACCTTCAAAAGAAATTGTCCAACTCGATTTGGAATACGATTGGATTATTCTCAACAATAAATTAAGAATCATGGATTCCAAACAAAATCATGATTCGATACAACGAAAAATATTTGTTAATCGATTTAGGAATTTGACTTTACCAAATTATAGTACTGCATTACTTGCATTTTTCCTAGCAGTCGTATTAACTGTTTTACTGATAACCAAATTTAATAATATTGATAGTAAAGTAAAGATGGTAACTCTCAGCACATCAAATACTGCGAATAAAAAATTTGTATTGCCCGACGGATCAAATGTAATTCTAAACAGTGGGAGTTCAATTGAATATAATGATGAATTCGGGAAAGAAAACCGAAATATCAAGTTAGGTGGGGAAGCTTATTTTTCGGTTACTAAAAACACTACCCCATTCATTGTTTCTACGGAAAATGCTCAAGTGAAAG
The DNA here is from genome assembly GCA_964601095.1 of uncultured Melioribacteraceae bacterium. GTDB lineage: Bacteria > Bacteroidota > Ignavibacteria > Ignavibacteriales > Melioribacteraceae > JAEWUC01. Next base: position 4,549 of record CAZRMG010000214.1, read on the forward strand.
TACTTGGAACTAAATTTAATGTTTGGGCAAGAAATCACAATACAAAAGTGGTTGTTCAGGAAGGTATTGTAAATCTTGCGGCCAATTCAAATAAGAATAAAACTGTTGTATTAACAAAAAGTCATATGAGCAAGGTTAATAATAATTCATTGCCGTTAAATCCTATTGCTGTTAATGGAAATGAATTATTGGGCTGGCTTGAAGGCAAAATAGTTTTTTATCAATCTTCATTAGATGAAGTTAAGTATGAATTGGAAAGATATTTCAATGTAAAGATTGATTTTGAACTACAAGGAGACGACACCCAAACTATCACCGGCTCATTTGACAAAACTAATGCCGACAGCATTCTGGAAATTATTTGTCTTGCCTTGGATTTAAAATTATCAAAAGACGAGGGTAATTATTTATTAACAAATCAATTAAAGTAAAATGAAGGGGGATGTTATGAAAGCAAAAATTATGATATCGTATTTAATGTTGCTGATATTGTTATCTGCTTGTTCACACGAAATTGAGAAAACTGCCGAAAATAATTTTACACCACCGACAGTTAAAAGTCAGCCGCGCCTGTTATATCCCAAAATTGCTCAGGAAGACGGCAACACGGGAAGCGTAAAAATTATTTTTACAGTCTTACAAGACGGAACAGTAGATAAAGCAGGAATTCAAAAATCATCGGGGTATAAAATACTCGACGATGCAGCTTTAGAATATTGTAAACAAATTGTTTTTAATCCTGCCGAAAGAAATGGAAAACAAGTATCGTCAAGAATTTTGTGGGATATTAATTTTAATATTACGGATATTAATATGGATGCCAATACATATTTAATCGGTATCGAGCATCTGTATAAAAAACTTACCTTTGCAAAGAATTCCGACGAATCAAAAAATATTCAACGACAAATTTTAAGAATGCATAATGATTTTGTTTATGATATGAAAGATGCGCTCGGTTTTAATATTGTTCTTA
>CAZRMG010000215.1:0-5520 GCA_964601095.1 uncultured Melioribacteraceae bacterium
CGTAAAACCCAGCCAACCAATTCATTACCAGTTTCGTTACGTGCTTCAAAAATGTATTTTTTTTCTACTAAAAGAGAAAATGGTTCGCGTGATGCATCCTTTAACTTTTCAGGATTTGTAATTACAAGTATTGTAAATTCCGGCGGATTTTTTATGTATGATGATAATTCTTTTTTATCATTCAATTTCTCGAAATTTTTGACAACAATTATTTTCTTGCCCCCGCCAAACGGAAAGCTATAAGCCAAATCAAGTATTTGAGATATATTTTGGCTTTTCTCAGCATTAATAACTTCGCGGTCAAAATCCGATTGTACCAACGGATCAACTGCTTTTTGAATAGCTTCTACAGCGGCATCAATCGAAAAACCATCTTCGCCGCATAAAAAATAAATAGGCAGAAGTTTTTCACCACTTAAATTTCTTAATAATTCCTGGACTGAAGGAAGTTCTTTTTTTGCCATTGATAGCCGCAATGCGCAGAGCGCTTTATTCTTATTTGTTTAAAGAAAGTTTTATTTCTTAACTATAGTTACTTTTTCCATAATTACATTACTAATAGGTTTATCCATTTGATCTGTTGGAAGCAGACTAATATCGATAACAACTTCCATTCCTCGAACTACTTCACCAAAAATTGTATGTTTTAAATCGAGCCAAGGAGTAGGTGCAACTGTAATGAAAAACTGGCTTTGATTTGAATTAGGACCCGAATTAGCCATTGATAAAATGCCAGGTTTGTTATGTTTTAACGAAACTGAAAATTCATCTTCGAAAGGACCGCCATAAACGCTGCTTCCGCCGCGCCCAGTACCAGTTGGGTCACCGCCTTGAATCATGAAATTTTTGATTACCCTGTGGAAAATAACACCGTCATAGAATCCTGCACTTGCCAAACCCACAAAATTTTTAACTGTCTTTGGTGCATCTTTATGGAACAATTCAATTTCTATTTCGCCCATATTTGTTTTAATAACGGCATATAATTTTTGATTATTCTCAAGTTTCATCAACTCGGTAAGATTTATGTTTTTTGAATCTTCTTTTGTTGAGTCCTTTTTTTCCTGCGAATTACACGATATAGTAGCAATCAACAGTAAAAACAACACAAGATTTCTTTTCATATTTATCTCCTATGGTTTTATAAATCCTTGAGAAATAAGAATTAGAATAACTATTCCCAAAGCAATTCTGTAAACGATAAAAATCATTGTCGATTTTTTCTTCAAATATCGCAGTAATAATTCTATTGAAATATACCCGACAACAGCTGAGACAATAGTTGCGGCAATTAGGTTTATTATCTGATCACCGGTTATATAATCAAGTGATTGATAGAGCTCAAGCAGTCCGCTTGCAAGAATAGCTGGAATGCTCATCAAGAAAGAAAACCTTGCCGCTGTCTCGCGGTTGAAACCAAGGAACAATGCGGCCGTAATTGTTGTGCCCGAACGTGATGAGCCGGGTATTAAAGCCATTGACTGCGCAAAACCAATAATTACTGCGTCGTACCATTTTATATTTTCAAGTTTACGGTTGAATTTTCCAAATCTTTCCGCAACTGCAAGAATTAAAGCAAGTGCTATTAAACTTCCTGCAATGACATAAAGATTTTTTGTGAGCGCGCCTTCTATTATATCTTTAAAACTTAGTCCGATAACTGCTACAGGCAGTGTCGCAACTATTAGATACCATCCCATTTTGGAATTTGCGGATTGTTCTGATAATTTTTTTCGTGTTATAAAGTTATCGTTCAAAAATTCTTTTAGAATATTATACAGGTCTTTCCAAAAATAAATCATCACTGCCAAAAGAGTACCGAGTTGAATTACTGCAATAAACGATGTCCAATGTTCAGGATTCTCCTGCGAAATTAAATTCATTAGTTTCCCAGCAACAGTTAAATGCCCGGTGCTGCTGATGGGAAGATATTCACTTAACCCTTGAATAATGCCGAGAACAACGGCTTCCAAAAAATTCATAATTATCCTTAAAAAGTATAGGTGATGCCGAGATTAATACCGACATTCAAAGAGTTCATATTTATATTTTCCTTGTTGCCGGGATTATATATTTTTTTACCGTTTGACGATTCGGGTTCGCCGACTAAATCATAACGAAAGTTTAAGCCGATCAAAGCAAATATATTTTTACCAAGCTGAGTATTTCCCTCTGCTTTTATTACAAAGCCGACACCCGATGCGCTGTAATCTGTAGAAGTGATTATTTTTTCTTCCAAAGCAACATATCTATAGCCAACGCCGCCGCCGAGTTTGATTTTGTATCCTTTACCCGGGATAACGTAATAAACAAGTAGTGAAGGTCTGTGCAATAAATATGATATTTCATAAATTCCACCGGGCCCGGCAGATGAATTATACGAATCAATCTGCAAAGTGTATTCAATACCCATCTGAAAATTTTCCGAAATTAGATAACCGGCTTCCCCAGAAAAATTTACGGCAGTAGTAAACGAAGATAATTTATCACCCACGGGTGCAAAAGTATAATTAACATAATCGCGGTAAGACGGGGCATATTTTAAATCCAAACCCATTGACAAACTTAAATCCCACTGAGCCCGCAATGAAATGAACGGAACACAAACTAAGAATATTATAATATATTTTTTCATTTTTCACCAATTGTAGAATTAAAAACCGAGAAGAAATTTTCCTTACTTGAACCTTCGCGTCCTCGTTTTTTATTAATATAATACACAAATAGAAAAGTTGATAAAATAAAAACTATATATTGAATAAAGTGTGAAAGTATGGCATAAGCTGCGCTTATTTCCGCCCCGAAATTATACAACTCCGATAAAACAAAAATAGAAATTATATGATATGATCCCGTACCGCCCGGCGTCGGGATTAAAACACCGTAAGCGCTGATAGCCATAAAAACCCAAGACATAGCAAAATTAACATCTCCCATTTTTTCCATGCCGAGCATGTAAAATCCTACATAAGTATTAAGTGCATAGAAAACAAAAATTAAAACTGTGTATAAAATTATATTTAGAATATTCGCTGCACCTTTTACGCTTGAAAGCCCTTCAACCAAGGTTGATAATATTTCAGAAAGTCTGAAAGAAATTTTAGGGCTGATACGATCAGTAATTCTTAAAATTAGTTTTGTAAACGTCTGCTCAAATTTTACAAGCAAAAGTAAAAACAAAACAAGCGCAAGTATTATGAAAAATCCGATAATCAACGACGGTTTAAGCCATGTTATTTCTTTATATAAATCACCTGAATAAAGATAAACGCTTATAAGCGACGCAATTGCAAAAGATGCAACATCAATTACGCGCTCCACCACAACGGTACCGAGCATTGTTGTACGCGAAACATTTTCCCATTTGCCGAGGAATAGCCCGCGGTATAATTCTCCAAGTCGCGGTATAACGCAATTTACTCCGTAACCGATCATCAAAGCGCCGAACAAATTTAAAGTAGAGGCATCTTGTTTAACGGGCTTAATCATTACCTTCCAGCGCAATGCACGGAAAAAATGCGACAAATAAAAAACTACAATATAAATTAAAAGCCAAGGGAGCGACGTTTGTGCAATTTGGGCGAACGACTGGCTCAAATCTATATTACGGAAAGCGAGGTATAAAAATAAAAAAGTTATTAAAACAGGAAACAAATACCCGGAAAGTTTCCGCAATGAATTCTTATTTCGGCTATCTGAGGTCAATAATCTTAATTCCCTTAGGCGGAGTAAAATTGAATTTAGAATCTTTAATGTCTTGATCAATTTTAATAGAACTTAATTGAAAAACATACTTAACATCTGCAAGATCTATAATTTCCATTTTAGAAATCATATTATCGCTGCTTTTCCAAATTTTAGCGCTTTTAAAATCTATGTAATTTTCTTTGGGAACAAGTTCAATAATTTCTTCATTTCCTTTTCCTGTACCGGAAAATTTTATTTTACATAAAGCGGGATAATCAAAGATATAACGTTCGAGTGAAAATGAAGTCGGTTCATCTCTAAAATTACTTATAATTACACGCTTAGATCGGGCGTCATAATTCCAGACTGTTGTGCCGTCAGAAATTATGCTGTTGTTTTTCAATTCAACTGCGAATTTATTTTTGCGTTTATAGAAAAACTTACCCGATAATTTTCCGTTCTGCTGTCCTTCGGGATCGGAAATTGTTTGTGTAAAATCCGCGTTAAAATTATTTATCGATTTAAATTTGTTTTGAATTTTTTTAAGTGTCTCGTTTCCACTTTGAGCATACAAATTAGCAGAAGATAAGAACATGGAAAGAAATATGAACGAATAAAAAATGTATTTTATGTTAATTCTCTTTTTCATAATGATCTTAAAATAGTTTCCAGTTGTTCTTCGCTATCTACAATAACTTCGCGCGCTTTACTACCTTCCGAGGGTCCGACAATTCCAGCTTGTTCAAGTTGATCCACAATTCTTGCAGCGCGGCTGTAGCCTAGTTTCAATCTTCGCTGAAGTAATGAAACAGACCCTTGTTGATGCCTTACAATTACGCGTGCAGCTTCTTCAAACATCGGGTCGAGATCTGAAAGGAAATCTCCCATTTCGGCTTTTTTCTTCTCAAACATCGATGGTAGAAAATATCTTTTTGAAAAGCCCTTTTGCAAATAAATAAAATTTGTAACCTTTTCAACTTCCTCTGTAGAAATAAATGCATTTTGAATACGGATTGGTTTCGGCATGCCGCCCGGTAAAAACAACATATCTCCGCTGCCGAGTAATTGTTCTGCGCCGTTCATATCAAGAATTGTACGCGAATCAATTTTAGTTGCAACCTGGTATGCAATTCTTGCGCTGAAGTTAGCTTTTATAACTCCTGTAATTACATTAACCGACGGGCGTTGTGTAGCAAGTATTAAATGGATTCCCACAGCACGAGCAAGCTGCGCCAAACGCGCAATCGGTTCTTCAACTTCTTTGCCGGATGTAATCATTAAATCAGCAAGTTCGTCAATCACAACAACAATGTACGGCATTTTATAGTGCTTCATTTCATCGGTGTCTTTCGGGCGTGATTTCGGGTTCATTACTTTTTTATTGTAATCAACAATATTCCTTACACCTATCTTGGCAAGTTTATCGTAGCGTTTTTCCATTTCGTATTCGACGGCTTTTAAAACTAGTAAAGCGTTGGAAGGATTTGTAATAATTTCTTCTTCGAGGTCCGGTGAAACAGCAAGAAAATGTTTATTCAATTTTTTATAAAAAGAAAGCTCTATTTTTTTAGGATCAACAATAACAAATTTAACATCGGAAGGATGCTTTGCGTAAATCAAGCTTGCGAGAATCATATTTATACCGACGCTTTTTCCCGAACCTGTTGCACCGGCAATTAACATGTGAGGCATTTTTGCAAGATCGGTTACGTAAACATCCCCGGCAATAGTTTTACCCAAAGCTAGTGGAAGTTCGGCTTTAGCTTCGCTGATTTTTTTTAGAACCGAACTAGCACGAACCATTGTAGAAGATGCGTTAGGAATTTCTACACC
>CAZRMG010000216.1:0-5504 GCA_964601095.1 uncultured Melioribacteraceae bacterium
AGGTTTTAAAAATAAAACCAGCGGTTTTGAGAATTATGAGTTTGAACATTGTGCCGTAACAGAAGTGAGTTATGATAAAATTGATTTATCAACAGAATTCTTCTCTAAAAAAATCAATCTGCCTTTTTTTATTTCATGCATGACAGGCGGGACATCGGAAGCTGAAAAGATTAATGAACAACTTGCAATCGCAGCGAATGAATTAAATATTCCAATCGGTGTCGGAAGCCAGCGACAAGCTTTGGAAAACAAAAAATATCATGCCTCATATAAGACAATTAGGAGAAATGCAGGTAATGTACCTGTACTTGGAAATATTGGGGCGGCACAAGTTGCAAAATCCAAAAACATAGTTGATGAAATTGAAATATTAATTGACTTGGTTGAAGCCGACGCTTTTGTAATTCATATTAATCCACTACAGGAATTACTCCAAAAGGAAGGTGATACGGATTTCTTAGGACTTTTAAATAAAATTGAAAAAATTGCATCGGCAATAAAAACTCCACTTATTGCAAAGGAAGTTGGCTCAGGGATTAGTAAAAAAAGCGCTAAAAAATTGTTGAGTGCGGGAATTAAAGGCATTGATGTTGCAGGTACTGGCGGAACAAGCTGGGCAGGTGTGGAACTATTACGTGATAAAAATAACTCTAATTTAGAGCTTTGGGACTGGGGTTTACCGACTTCATATTGTTTGCGAACAATCAATGAATTAAAGCGTGATGAAAAATTTGTTTTAATCTCATCAGGGGGAATTTCAAATGGTATTGAAATTGCAAAATCTTTAGCACTTGGCGCCGATTTGGCTGCTTCAGCAAGACCAGTATTAATTTCCGTTATCAAGCAGGATGTAAACGGAGTTGTTGATTTAATCAATTCGTGGTTTAAATCAGTTAAAAATATTATGTATTTAACAGGAATTTCTAAGATAAAAGATTTTAAAAATGTTGGTCTAATTCGTAAAGCGGAGTTGTTTTGATGGATTATAAAAACGGGGAATTGTTTTCTAAAATTTATAAGCAAGAACTTTTGAGAATTGAATCGCGATTAAGAAATTTATTAAAATCACGCGAACCTAAATCACTATATGATCCGTGTTCGTATGTACTTGAAGCAGGCGGAAAAAGATTAAGACCTTTCCTTGTTATGCTTTCTGCAAAAGCGGTAAATTCTAATTATAAAGAAGTTACAAATGCTGCATTAGCCGTAGAACTTTTACACAACTTCACCCTTGTTCACGATGATATAATGGATAACTCGGATAAACGCAGAGGCCGTTTAACTCTTCATAAAAAGTATGATATGAGTACTGCAATACTCGCTGGGGATAATCTTATTGCGTTAGCTTATGAATGTCTTTTAAGAGATTGCACAGATGATGCCAAAAAAGTGATCTCAACTTTTAACCATGGCATAATTGAAGTGTGCGAAGGCCAAAGTCTCGATAAAGAATTCGAATTACGATCTAATGTTACTTTGCCCGAATATTTGGAAATGATTTATAAAAAAACGGCGGCACTTGCAGAAATGTGCTGTTCAATAGGTGCTCAGCTTGGAGGCGGTACAAAAGAACAAGTTAAAGCACTTGCAAACTTTGGTAAAAATTTGGGCATGGCTTTTCAAATTCAAGATGATTTGTTGGATATAACAGCCGAAGAAAATGAATTCGGTAAACCAATAGGCGGCGATTTGGTTGAAGGCAAAAAAACATTTTTATTCCTTACTGCATTGAATATCGCAAAGGGGAAAGAAAAACAAATGTTAATCGATGTAGTTAAAAATAAAGGTATCATAAAAGATGATGTTTACAAATACAAAGAATTATATGAGCGATTAGGGATTTTAACAAGTGCAAAAAAAGAAATTATTAGATACACAAAATTGGCAGTGAAAAACTTAAAAAAATTACAGAACAACGAAGGCAGACAGATGCTGAACCATCTTGCCGTTTCATTAACCGGTAGAAATAAATGATAGAAAAAACAATAACGATAGTTAACAATGCAGGCCTTCACACACGCCCGGCTGCAACAATTGTAAAACTCGCTTCAAAATATAAATGTGAATTTTACCTGAGTAAAGACGGATTAAAAATAAACGGTAAAAGTATAATAGGGGTAATGACTTTAGCCGCTGAAAAGGGATCCGATTTGGTTTTAACATTCGACGGTGAAGACGAACAAGATGCGGCAAACGAAATAATTGATTATTTTAACAGAGGATTCGACGAGATGTAAAATGGATAAATCACACGGAAACATATTGAAAGGAATTGCCGCAGCTCCCGGTATTGCCATTTCACCGGCGTTCCTTTATTCGAGAGAGAAAGAAGAAATTAATGATGATTATATCTCTGAAATAGATGAAGCAATTGAGATCCTTGATAACGCTCTCGAGCAATCGAAAAAAGAATTGAGAAAGATATTTAATCTTGCTGTAGATAAACTGGGTGAAAAAAGAGCGGCTATTTTCGAAGCTCAAATTATGATTCTTGATGATCCCATCCTCATTTCAACATTGAAAAACAGAATTAAGAATGAAAAAAGATTTCCGGAATATGTTGTAGAAACTGAAATCTCCAAATACACAAAATTGATGAATGAATCGAGCGAACTTTATATGAAAGAACGCTCGCATGATATCGAGGATATAAAAAACAGAATAATACGAAACCTTAAAAAGAAAAAGTGGAAATCAAAAATTGTAAGTGATGTAATTGTTGTTACTCATAATCTTTCGCCTTCGGATACCGTTTTGTTCTCAAGAGCAAATGTTAAAGGATATGTTACCGACCTTGGCGGATTAACATCTCACGCTGCAATAGTTGCCCGTTCACTAAATATTCCCGCTGTTGTCGGACTTCACGAAGTAACCAGTAAAATTAATGATGACGACCTAGTAATAATTGATGCCTACCAGGGCATAGTAATTATTAACCCGGATGAAGAACAGATTAAACAATACAAAAAGAAAATAGAAAGATTAAATAAGCAGGGCGAAGAATTACAAAAAATGCGAGGTTTGCCTTCGGTAACAACCGACGGTAAAGAAATTCGATTAATGGCAAATCTAGACCTCACCGACGAAATGGATTTTATTATTAATAATTGTGCATTGGGAATAGGTCTTGTTAGAACAGAGCAATTGTTTGAAGAATATGAAGCTTTTCCGGATGAGGAAGAACAATACCAAGTATATAAAAAAATTGCTGAACAAATTTATCCAAACACGGTAATTATTCGCGCCTTTGATATCGGCGGGGATAAAGTTCTACCGGTAGATCTTCACGAACCGAATCCAATGCTTGGATGGCGTGGAATAAGACTGCTTTTAGACAATCCTAAATTATTCAAAATGCAGATACGTGCAGTTTTAAGAGCAAGCATGCATAAAAATATACAATTTATGATTCCCATGATTGCATCGATTGACGAAGTAATTGCTTCAAAAATATTAATCAAGGAATGCAAAAAAGAATTGCACGATGAAGGCAAGCATTTTGATAAAGAGATTAAAGTCGGGATTATGATTGAAGTTCCTTCTGCCGCGATGATGGCTGAAGAATTTGCAGAAGAGGCGGATTTTATTAGCATCGGCACAAACGATTTAATACAATATTCACTTGCCGTAGATAGAGGCAACGATATTATTTCGGGATTATACCAGGAATTTCATCCCGCTGTTGTACGACTTCTCAGCTCAATAATTAAAGCAGGGAAAAAATGCGGCAAATCCGTAAGCATGTGCGGTGAAATGGCTGCCGATCCTTTTGCCGTACCGCTTTTAATCGGTTTAGGACTTGATTCGTTAAGTGCATCTGCTTCAACAATTCCTCTGTTGAAAAAAGTTATAAGAAGTCTCAACTACAAAGATTTAAAATCATTGGCAGATGAATGCTTATTGCTTCGAACCGAAAAAGAAATAAATAAGAAATTACATACATACTTTAACGATAATATTCACGATCAGATTAAACATTTGTTTTAGTTGATTCTGTGAAAAAGGATATTAACAAAATAGTATAGTATTTTTTACATTGCTTAAAAGCTTTCTAAAAGAGAAATTGAATCCGCGTTAAAACAAAATCATTAAATTACAGCATCAATAAAATTTGAATCGAAAGGTTTAATGTTGATGATAAATTGGCGGATGTTTTTACTAATAATAATTTTTATTCCCCAGATTATTTCCGCACAATTTTATTTCTTTGGCCGCAATAAAGTTCACTACGATAAATTTGAATGGAAAGTTCTTAAAACGGAACACTTCAATATTTATTACTATGATGATTTCAGCGAACTCGCTGAAATAGGCGCCAAATATGCCGAAGATTCATTCGACAGTTTGAAAATTAAATTCAACCATTACGTTACAAATAAAATCCCGCTTATTTTTTATAACACTCATTTGCATTTCCAACAGACAAACACAACACCGGGATTTATTCCAGAAGGCGTTGGTGGTTTTTTTGAATTTATGAAAGGCCGTGTTGTAATTCCGTATCTCGGTTCTCTCGCACAATTTAAACATGTAATTCGCCATGAACTTGTTCATGTTTTTATGACGAGTAAATTATTTAATGTTCTAACAGATCATAGGATTGACAGCGGTAGAATGCCGCCTTTATGGTTTACAGAAGGATTAGCCGAATACTGGTCAACACATTGGGATACACAAGCCGAAATGATTATGAGGGATTTAATTATTAACGGAAATTTTGTGCGCCTCGAAGACCTTGATGCTGTTTACGGTTTTATAATTTATAAAGAAGGACAAAACTTTCTGCAATTTGTATCGGAGAATTACGGAGAAGATAAAATCCAATTATTAATGGAGAATTTTTGGAGATTCAACAAATTCAAAGATATTCTTGAATATACTCTCGGCGAAAAATTTGAAACGATTGACGATAAATGGTTCCATTCATTGAAGAGAAAATATTTCCCGCTCTATAAAGACAAATATCCTCATTTCATAAATGCAAAAAAATTGACAAACGATGGTTTTAATTTCGATCCGGCTTATTATGAGAACGAAGGTAAAAAAGAAATATATTTTATTGGGAATTACAATGGATACACTTCAGTATTTAAAATGAATTACAACCCAAGTAGTGATGAATATGAAGAACCGACAGTTATTATTGAGGGGGAAAGGGAAGCGGAGTTCGAAGCATTCCATCTTCTCGAAAATACAATGGATGTTTCTTCAAACGGGAACCTCGCTTTTGTTACAAAATCTTTAGCGACGGATGTTATTCATATCTATTCAACTAAAGAAGAAAAAATAATTGAAACTATACGCTTTGATGGAGTAATAAGAATTAAATCGCCGAGTTTTTCAAAAGATGGAAATCGAATAGTTTTTACAGGTTCAGATTCTAAAGGATTTATTGACATTTATACTTATGATTTTAGCAACTATGAATTAACAAGATTGACAAATGACTATTACGAGGAAATTGATCCGATATTTAATAAAGACAATTCATCAATCATTTTTGC
>CAZRMG010000217.1:0-597 GCA_964601095.1 uncultured Melioribacteraceae bacterium
AGAATTTACAAAAACAACTTTATAATTATACAAATGCCGCAATGAAAACGCGGAAAATGTTGACCCGCGGGTTATATGTTTAAAAGCTCGTTCCTATCCCAATTCCAAACCAAGACATAATTCTATTATCTGAATCCCAAATTGGTGTGTATGATAAATCAAGCAGGAATCCTCCATCATATGGAGAATATCTAATACCAATTTTGGATGTGTAAAGAAAAGCATCACTCTCGCGAGGACTCCCAATAAAACCTAGGCCTAAGTTTAAACCAAAACTACTATTGTGACTTATCCTTAAAAAATATTGAGCCATAATATTATATAGAGGGAAAAATGACCATTCGTTATCTCCACTTTTAGAACTTGTGGATATAGGCAAAACACAAAAGCCAATTCCAGCTTTTACCCCAACATTATAGATAATCTCTCTTTCGTAATTCATGGAAAAAACAACACTATTACCCCCAAGCTCAACGTATGCTGAATTTTGAACAGCTAAAGAATCTTGAGCTTTAATATTAACAGCAAATGTTAAAATCAAAATAAAGGTTATGAATGAAATTAAATTATTGTTCACTATTTTCTCCAAAACATATA
>CAZRMG010000217.1:607-4159 GCA_964601095.1 uncultured Melioribacteraceae bacterium
GTTATTTTTAAGCAGACATCAAAAATACAACTAGGCTACTTTTGTCAACGCTTGTAATCTATTAAATCTATTTAGGAAACTAAATCCACTTTAAAAGATAACTCTTATTCATTACATAGATCACGTCGAAGATGCGGCCTGCTTACAAAATACTTGTTTTATAGTTTACAGCTGAATCATCTTTAAAAGCATTACCGATTGAATGTGCAATTGAACGGCAACTTGCAAAAAAGTCTAATGCTTCACGTATATTAGTTTTTTTATGTTCAGAGCTATGAATAATTTCATTTCTACGATCAGATAAACACGTGTATCTTTCAATTAAATTTTGTAAATCAGAATAACAAACATCTATTTTATTCCAATTTTCTATTCTTTTTTTTACTGAATAAAACGAATACTGTCTTACTTTATCAGCAATAGCACCTTTAAGAAGTTTTTCATAACCACGTGCATTTATATCTGAAAGCGTATACCTTGAATCATCTATTTTATGAATTGCGCCATTTACTAATAATTGTTCATACTGACTAATCTCATATTGTTCGAGTAAAGAATACTGGTAAACTATTGATAATTCCGATATAATAATTTCGGGATCGTGTTCATGCATGGTATCCACGTTAAATTCAAAAGAATCGTTTGTATCTGACTCGATTTGTTTTAGAACATATTTAAGTGTATCGTTAAAAACTGTAGAGTATGTGATTTCATAATCATTTAATTGTGCTAAATCTTTTTCTTCTTTGTCACTTTTACTTGTTATAAATGGAACCTCGCCAAGATATTTAGTATTTATGCAACCTAATTCAAAGATATCAAAATTTGTTAATCTTAACGCTGCAACTGAAAATTCTCTAGACAACGCGCAACCCAGCATTCGCGCATTTGCGACTTTCAAATATTTTTCAAAATTCATTTTTAATCTACCAGTTTATTAAACCGAAAGAGACGCCAAAAGCGTCTCTTTTTTTTCATCTATAATTTCTTTATTAGGTCAGCCATTTCAATTGCGTTTAAAGCCGCATCCCAACCTTTGTTTCCGGCTTTAGTACCCGCTCGTTCAATAGCTTGTTCGATTGAATCCGAAGTGATGATTCCGAATATTACCGGCACACCGGTTTCCATTCCAACGTGGGCAATGCCTTTGGAAACTTCTGCCGCAATATAATCGAAATGCGGAGTTCCGCCGCGAATAACCGCGCCGAGACAAATTACAGCGTCATATTTTTTTGACTGCGCGAGCTTCTTTGCCGCTAACGGAATTTCGAAAGAACCGGGCACATAAACGACCGATATTTCGTTCTCGTTTGCGCCGTGTCTTGCCAAACAATCAAATGCACCGCCGAGCAGACTTTTAGAAATCATTTCATTAAAACGCGAAACAACTATACCGAATTTTTTACCTTCGGCGTTCAACATGCCTTCAATTACTTTTGCCATATTATTTATCTCCTTGTCAATTCAATTTCGTTGTAACAAAATTTAAGATGTGTCCCATTTTTTCCTGCTTGGTTTTCAAATATTTTTCATTCGATTTATTCGGAAGAATTTCTATCGACACTCTTTCAACAACTTCGAGATCATAACCTTTCAACCCAATAATTTTTTTAGGATTGTTAGTGATAAGTTTTATTTTTTTCAAACCAAGGTCCTTTAATATTTGTGCGCCAATTCCATAATCTCTTAAATCGGCTTTGAAACCAAGCGCTTCATTCGCTTCAACAGTATCGTGCCCTTTTTCCTGTAAATCATATGCAAGGATTTTATTTACCAATCCAATGCCGCGTCCTTCCTGACGCATATATAAAACCACTCCTCTTCCTTCCTGTTCAATCATTTGAAGCGCGGCGGCAAGCTGATCGCCGCAATCGCAGCGCAGCGAACCGAATACATCACCCGTTAAACATTCGGAATGCACACGTACTAGAATGGGTTCGTCGGTGTTCAAATCACCCTTAACTATCGCCAATGGATTATCGTTTGTATCCAATATATTTTCATAAAGATGGAGTTTGAACGTACCAAATTTTGAAGGCAAATTAATTTCGGCTTTTTTACGAATAAGATTTTCTTTCTTCCTTCTATATTCAATTAAATCTGCTATTGTAATGATTTTCAAATCATGTTTTTTTGCAAAACCTATTATAGAAGGAGTACGGGCCATTGATCCATCCTCATCCATCATTTCGCAAAGAATGCCGGATGGTTTTAAACCCGCAAGTTTTGCAAGATCAACAACAGCTTCGGTATGTCCCGCGCGTTTTAGAACTCCGCCGTTATCAGCAATTAACGGAAAGATATGCCCAGGACGTGCGAAATCATTTGGCTTTGCTTTATCATCGACTACAGCTTTTATAGTTGCAGCTCGGTCGGATGCGGAAACTCCGGTGGTTGTTCCTTTCAAATAATCTATTGAAACAGTAAAATGCGTTTGATGAAGAGCAGTATTATTTTCAACCATTAATTGTAAATCAAGTTCGTGTGCGCGTTCAGCGGTAACGGCAACACACAAAATACCCCGTGCTTCGCGAGTAATAAAATTAACATGCTTCGGCGTAACAAGTTCCGATGCCATAATAATATCGCCTTCGTTCTCACGGTCGGCATCGTCAAGAACAATAAGCATTTTACCTTGCTTGAAATCTTCGATTGCTTCTTCAACTGTATTCATTTTAATAAAATCTTTTTCTTCAGCCATTTTAATATCCTAATTTTTTAAACCAAGTATCTGTAAACTTGTCATCAGATTTCCCTGTATTCGTTAAAAGTTTTTCAACGTATTTTGCGATTACATCGGTTTCTATATTTACTTTACTTCCGGTTTGTTTGTTCTTTAAAATAGTATTATTCCATGTATGAGGAATTATAGATAATCTGCAAACATTGTTTTCAATTTTTGCAACTGTTAAACTAACTCCGTCAACAGCAATTGATCCTTCATCAATTATGTATTTTTTTAATTTATTCGGAACATTAATCTCGATATAAAAATTATCACCAAGTTTCGAAATATTCTTTATGCTTCCTATTCCGTTAACATGCCCCTGAACTAAATGACCGCCCAAACGATCCGATAAACGCACGGCTCTTTCCAGGTTTACTTCTTCATTAACTCTAAAATCTTGAAGTGTCGTTTTAGTTAAGGTTACTCCAACGGCTTCACATTCAAATCCGTTTTTATCAACATTAACAGCAGTTAAACATATTCCGTTAACTGCGATTGAATCATCAACTTTCAAGTCATCGAGAATTTTTCGTGCGGATATTTTTAATCTTTTACCGCCCGGTATAACCGAAATCGATGTTATTTTTCCTGTTTCTTCTATTAGTCCCGTAAACATGGTGTAAAATTATGAATTCGCGGATTCAAATCATAAAGGGGATAAAATTTAGCAGAACGCACGTAAGTATTAATTCTTCTATTCTCTTTTCAAATCCTAAACGGAGAAAAATTACTGAGACCACTGATAAATGTTGTTTGACATTTCGGCTTCCGCTTTGGCGGGATAAACTCCGGGAGAAATCTTTGATTTCGATAAGATTTCTCAG
>CAZRMG010000217.1:4169-5501 GCA_964601095.1 uncultured Melioribacteraceae bacterium
CGCGAGTCGAAGTGGGCACTCCTTCGAAATGACATTTTTACTTTTTTCAGATGTTTCTATTTATTAAATCTTGAGAAGAATTCCTCATTAATTTTTTTCCCTTCTTCGGAAAGAATTCCAACAACTACATTAATCCCGGCTTCGCGAAGCTGTTCAATTCCTTTACCCAAGACATTGGGATTAGGATCTATATTACTAATTATTACTTCAGCAATTTTCGAATTAATTATTAATGGTACACACGGCGGAGTTTGCTTATTTGTGTGACAACAAGGTTCAAGATTGCAGAATAAAGTTGCGCCGGATAAATCTTGTTTTGCATTTTTAATTGCATCAGCTTCTGCATGATCACCACCGTAATTTTTATGATATCCTTGTGAAATTATTTCCCCATCTTTAACAATAACAGCGCCTACAAGAGGATTCGGAGAAACTTTACCAATTCCTTTTTGTGCAAGATCGAAACACAACTTCATATATTTTTCGTGTAGTTCAGTCATTGTTAAAACGCAATGATTCTTCAATCATTTGCAGAAGAGGTTTCGGATATATACCATAAGATTTCATTTTGTCATTGTTCATTGATACATCGGCAACTTTATATAAAGCACCGCCTTCATCCATTGTAGTTGGTGTTAAAAGTCTCTTATCAAATCCAGCTAATTCACAAAGCAACTCACCAATTTCATATCTATTAACTCTTTCATCGCCGGCAATATTAATTGTCTCACATTTAATATTCTTTGAAACAAACTCACTAATAATTCTTGCAGTCTCATGAAGCGCTAATGGAGTACGGTATTGATCGGTGAATAATTTTACCGGGATCCCTGCTTTCAAACTATTATACAATCTATGAAAATTATTCAAAGTTCCACCGAAGCATAAACCTACTTGCAAAGGAATGCGTAATATTAAATAGTTCTGAAATGTTTCGCGGATTTTTATTTCGCCCATTAATTTAGTTTCTGCATAAAGTGAAATTGGAATTAGCTTTGAATCTTCTTTCAGCATTGAACCGCGGTACCCGGCATAAACTACATCGGTAGATGTATAAATCATTTTTGAATTATGCTTTGCGCAAAGTTCTGTAATTGTCTTTGTAACATTCACGTTTATATTATAAACATAATCCGGTGAAGCGGCATCTGCCCTTTCGGAATTCGAAACTGCTGCTGAATGTACAACAACATCGGGCATGAAATCTCGAAACGCTTTTTCGAGATTTATTCCATCTGTCAAATCCAACTTTATAGAATTGAATCCTGTACAATTGCCCGGGTTCGATTTGTACTGTGTTAGAATTTCGAAGTGCTTGCTCAATTCCAAATT
>CAZRMG010000218.1:0-5487 GCA_964601095.1 uncultured Melioribacteraceae bacterium
AGCGCATCATGAAAAATATTCTTGTACTCTTTCTATTTGTTTTTTCCATTACATTTGCTCAAAATGCAAAAGTAATGCTCGGTATTGACGTCCTCCAAATAGATAATTTTTCTTTGCTCAGCGGAAAACGAATCGGGTTAATTACAAACCAAACCGGCGTAAACAGCAAACTCGAATCGACTTTTGATTTATTTAAGGTCGCGAACAACTTTGATCTTGTTGCCGTCTTCAGTCCTGAACACGGATTGAAAGGACATTTCGGTGCCGGAGAAAAATTCGAAGATAATTACGACAGTACAAACGGAATCACTTATTATTCTTTGTATGGAAAAACTCAAAAACCCACAAAGGAAATGCTTCAAAATATTGACGCGCTCGTATATGATATTCAAGATATCGGATGCAGATCTTATACTTACATAAGCACAATGGGTTTGGCTATGGAAGCAGCAGCAGAAAACAATATTGAGTTTATTGTTCTCGACAGACCCAACCCGCTTGGAGGTC
Organism: uncultured Melioribacteraceae bacterium; assembly: GCA_964601095.1. Taxonomy (GTDB): domain Bacteria; phylum Bacteroidota; class Ignavibacteria; order Ignavibacteriales; family Melioribacteraceae; genus JAEWUC01. The sequence continues at coordinate 508 of CAZRMG010000218.1, forward strand.
TTCGCGTTGAAGGAAATTTAGTTGAAGAAGGTTTCGAATCTTTTGTAAGCAAGTTTAAAATTCCATACGTCTACGGTTTAACATGCGGAGAACTTGCGCGGTTTTTAAACGAAGAAATAATTTTAAGCAACGGACTAAAATGTAAATTAAATATTGTCAAAATGGACGGTTGGAACCGCAAAATGAAATTTGAAGATACCGGTTTGATATGGGTTCCTACATCTTCGCATGTTCCGTATCCGGAGATACCGTTTTATCTCGTCGGTACAGGTGTGCTCGGCGAACTTGTTACTGTAGCTATAGGAATTAGCTACACACTTCCCTTTCAAACATTTGCAGCAGAATGGGTTGACGCAGATACACTCGCAGCTAAAATGAATGCATTAAATTTACCCGGAGTTGTATTCCGCCCGATTGTATTTAAAACAAATTACGGATTATGGTTGGATAAAATTTTAAGCGGCGTTCAGATTCATATAACCGATTACAATAAAGTCGAATTACTTCCCCTCCAATTTTATTTTATGCAAGTTAACAACGAATTGTATCCCGATAAAAATATTTTCGACTTGGCTGATTCTTCCCGCATAAAAATGTTTGATAAAGTGATGGGCACGGATAAAATTAGAAAATTATTTTCAAAAAGATTCCGCTTCGAAGATATTCAAGAAATATTTAAAAGGGATGTTGATTCGTTTAAATCACTTTCTAAAAAGTATTTTTTATATGATTAGAATTATCAAAATCCCTTTTAACAAATTATTATCAGCTTTTAAGTTTTGCTTCAAACCAGTTTTTTGTTTCTGTAGAAAAAACTTTTTCAACTAAGTTCATGAAGTCATTTGTATTGGATATTTTTTGTGCGTTAACAGTTTTAAGAAAATCAAAGAACTTTTGACTACCAATAAGTTTTTCAAATTCATGCAATAAAACTGCGCCTTTTTGATAAAGTACAACATAAGCTTGGTTCGCATTTCTGTTAATCCCCCGGATTGCCGGTGTATCTTTTGTGCTTTGCAAATAATCACTGATATACTTTTCGTAAAAATCAATACCGAATCTTTCCCTAAAATAAACGAGCATGCTGTATTCCGCGAAAGATTCATTCAGCCAATCTTCCCATGTTGAAGTGATAGCTTTGTTCCACCAGAAATGTGCTATCTCGTGTCCAACTCCTCTTAATGTATTATTATTATACTGTGTCGTCCTCATGCAAATAAAATTTTTTCGCGAGTAACCGCCTCCTATTTCAAACGGAGCTATCGCAAATCTTAACTGCGTACTATCAATTTTGCCATATAGTTTTTCATAAAGCTCAAGTGCGAATTTACATTCGCTGATTATTGAATCGGCACCGGCTTCGGGATAATTATTGTAAACAACTTCAATGCTCGCGCCGTCCTTACTAAACTTTTTGGATTTAAGATTATCGGAAACAATAATAACATTATCAAACCAACTCCACGGCTGTTCCATTAGCCAGTAGTCATCTGCTTTAGAAATTATTCCAGAACCGGAAACGAAATATTTATCGCCGGTATAAATTTTTATTTTTGATTTTGCATCCCCGGTTTTCAAACCTACCGGGTACCAAGCCGAGTAATAATTTAGTTCAATCCAGTTTTCCTGGAATGAATTAGCCCATCCTTTTAGTTCTTTCATATCGCATTCATAGCTGAAACTTATATTCTGAATATTTGGACTTCCCTTCGGTTTAATAACATATAAACTTCTCCCTCCGGCAATATATATTGCAGGAGAAGCCGACAATGTATCAAATGAATAATGGATTTTTGAATCAGAACTTTCAATTTTTTTAATTGAAGAATATTTCCAAAGAACAAGCTTCAGAGTATCGTTGTTTTTGAAATCCGCCGTAGCATTGCCTTCAACACTGATCTTTTTGTTTTCTACATCGATTCTAAGTTCGATATCAAATACTTCTTTCTTCTGGGCAAACATCAGTGATATAATGTCTTTTTCATCTGTACCTCTTTAATTAGTTTATGGTAGAATAGTTAATGTTCGTTGATTAGACTACACTAATTGAAGATGGGTACTATTGTATTTATCACAACGATGTAATGAAATGTAAATGTTTGTAAACAGTTAAAAGTGATTAGGCAAATATGATTTTACTTATACTCAACTTTAACATCGCCGACAGGCCAGCGTGCGCGTAGGTTGAGTGTATCAGGATAAAAAGTAAATTCTTCGGAATATTTAAATGGTTGAATTTTCCCCGCATCATAAATTTCATTATTGTTTCTATCCTTAAAACTCCACAACAAATATTTGCCGGGTAAAACTTTCTGAATATTAAAGTTCTTTTTGGTGTCAACTTTTTCTTTATAAACTTTCTTTTCTTTTTCCAAGCTTTGTAAAACAACAAATGTTTGTAACGTATCTTTATTTTCAATAATACCCGAAACACCGCTGAAATCAAGTTCATTAACTGTTGTAAATTTATGCTGATAGATCGAATCTACTTTATTCCCCGCGGCATCAACTATAAAATCTAAATTAATTTTTAAAGTATAATCCGAACGGGGTTTCAATTTCTTAATTATTCTAATATCGTACCATGAATCGTCATGCTTATCTATTTCGAAATTATAGATGTCGTCTTTAGAATCCGAAACTGTAACCGCTTCCTTCAATTTAGCACCGTCAAATCCATCGTTAAATTTTAGTTCAATTACTGGCAAATCATAATCAACTTTTTCTTCGGGCATTTTACCGCCGATTGTTAGAATTTTTGGGACTGTCGTATCCTTATCATTCTTAACTGTGATTGAATTATTCTGGAGTTTAGATAGATTTCCTGTTTTATCCGATAAATTTTCGGCGAACAAAAAATTATTGTTATCAGGAATTAGCGAATCGGAAAAAGCCAAATAGAATTGATTATTTTTTGCATCGCCTCTGAAAAAGTATTTGGGCAATATTTTTAATGAAGAAGTCGAATCAAACAAATAAAAATTTGTTGAAGTAACCTTTGAAGTGTCAATCGGTTCGCTGAATTCCAGGAGAAAATGATTTCTATCCCTCATAAAAATATTCGAAAGTGAAGGCGGAATTGTGTCTTCAATTGAAATAAAAAAATTTGCGTTTGTAATTTCAGTAGCACTATCGGATAAAATCAATTCTTTAGTTTGAACGCCGTATTCGTCATCGTTTCTTTGATAAATAAAATCTCTGAACTTATCGCGGATCGCGAATACATTGTAACTTCCGTTGCCAAGTCCTAATAAAGTATATTTCCCATTTGTGCCGACTTGGGAGACAAAATCAGGCTGCTGTTTTATTGGATTGGCGAGAGAATCAATTTGCGAATAAGCAAAAACCATAATACCGCTTGGGTCTTCGCTATAAATTTTACCGGATATTTTTCCGCTGTCAATTTGCGCCCCTGTCGAAAAAGAAAACGTTACAGGTTCAGCCATTTTATTTCTGTTGTTTATGTCCTGAACTTCCGCACCGATAGTAATAATGTAGGTTGTATTTTGTTTTAGGGTGTCTTTAAAATTAACTGTAAGAGTTTTACCGCTCCAGTCAAAGTCCAAACCTTTTTCAATGCGGGGAGAAATAAATATTGCTTCCTGTACAGATCTTTTTTCCACCCATTCACTGAAAGAAATTTCGAAATAATTTTCTTTGTAATTCGTTGTGCCGTTTTGCGGAATTGTTTCAATAATTTGCGGAGGTATTCTATCCACTTCGCCGCCGCCCGGTCCAAGTTGATTGGCGCATCTGTTAAAAATCAAAACAACTATAATTAATAAAATTATCTTTGACTGTTTCGCCATTCTCTGTACCGTAAAACGTTTTGTGAGTGATCGGTGTAAGATTCTGAATACCTGTGCCCGCCGGTTCCATCAGCAACAAAATATAAATATCTATTGCTTTCTGGGTACAAAGCCGCACGTATAGCATCTTTGCCCGGGTTGTTGATTGGTCCGGGGGGAAGACCGGGATATTTATAAGTGTTGTATTTAGATTCTATTTCCAAATCTTTATAAAAAACTTTTTTGTTTTTTCTTTCGCGAATTAAATATTGTACCGTCGGATCGGCTTGTAGTGCCATTCCTTTTTTTAGTCTATTATGATAAACACCGGCAATAGTTTTATACTCATCAAATATATTAGATTCAGCTTCGACAATTGACGCGAGCGTTAAAATATCATGTTTATTCATTTTCAACGCAGCCATTCTTTTTTCTGCTGCTTGGTCGAAAACTTTATCCATTTCATTCTTTAGTTTTCTTAATACTTCTTCCGCTGAAGAATTTGGATAAAAATAATATGTTTCAGGAAGTAAATAGCCCTCCAAATTTTGTAGATTCAATCCCAATGAATTTATGAAAGATTTACTTTTACTAAGCTGCATTACTCTCGAAGAATCAATTCCTAACTTTTCTTTAAGCAATTTAGCCAATTCGAACTGCCAAATACCTTCGGGGATAGTAACAATCACTTGTTCAACCGGGGATCCACCGGATAACAATTCAATCAACTGAAGGTAATTTAAACCGTTCGGAATGTAATAACGCCCCGCCTTAATTTTTCTATCGGCACCATAAATAAAAGCGGCAATTTTCATATTTGTTTTATTCGAAATCACTTCTCTTTCATAAAGCGAATCAACTACTTGAGTGAGCGAAGCGCCTTTGGGAATGTCAATTATAACGTTATCATTTTCCTTGTTGTAATTAGGACTGAAAAAAGTAAATAATAAAAGCGCGAGTACGAAAGCAAAGAAAGAAATTATTACAATGATCTCTTTCTTATTAAATATAGCCGAAGGCGTTATTTTTTTATTTTCGATCAATAATCATTTCCTTTTTAAGCGGATGAAATATAAATAAATTTTCTTTTTTGAATAGTGAAAGATTTTTTACGCTGATTAATACTACTTAATAAACGTATTGCCGTTTAAACTTGGATAGGCATTATAATCGTAAGAAAATCTTAACCCGG
>CAZRMG010000219.1:0-323 GCA_964601095.1 uncultured Melioribacteraceae bacterium
TCCCGAAGTGAATGCATATTGAAGTTTTTTACAACACCAACAATTGTCTTATTTTGAAAAATATCTCCAATAGGATTTTTTATATTTATTTCTTTAACGGCTGCCTCATTTAAAATACATGAGTTTTTTAATTCGCCGGGCGGTAACTCTCCTAAACTTTTTCCAAGTACTAATTTCATATTCATTACTTCAAGAAAATCTTTCTCCACCGATAACGCTTCAACATGAATTTTCTTTTGTGGATTTAATCTATTCGGTACTAAAAATATACCCCGTCCATCCGAGGCCGGTATTAAACTGCCCCCTGTAACACCTTGAATATT
>CAZRMG010000219.1:333-2326 GCA_964601095.1 uncultured Melioribacteraceae bacterium
GGATTAGTTTTTAATTCACTTTTAAATGCATCAAATGACGTTGATAAACTATTATCATCACCGGGATATAAAACCAATAAATTATCTTTACTAAAACCAAAGTCTTTTGTGTGGAAATATTCCATTTGCAAATAGATAATTAGTACGTTTGTAATTAATCCGATAAAAATTATCATTTGGAAAGCAACTAAAGTTTTTCTGAATCTTGTTTTTCCACTCCCTACCGTCATTTTATTTTTAAGAATATCAATCGGACGGCATTTTGAAAGATAAAAATAGATATAACTACCTGACAAGAATGCAACGAGGAATGCAATCAAAACAAACATTAAAGCAAATTGCCATTGGAATATATACTCTGCAGGCAATTCATTCCCCAATAAATTACTGAAACCCGGAAGAAATATTTCAACCAACAATACAGCCACAAATAATGAAATAAACACGTTAAGAACCGATTCTGTCAAAATTTGTTTCATCAAACTCCACCGACTGGCACCAACAACCTTACGAAGACCAATTTCCTTTGTTCTTGAGTTGGCTTTTCCGGTATTTATAATAACAACGTTGGCGCAGGCTATTAATAATATTAAGAAGCTTATTGCCAGATAGATATAAACATTGGAAATATTACCTGCCGGGAAATTATTGTTAGTCAATTTTTCTGAAAAGAAATAAAGATTTTTTACTGGGAAAAAGCTGAACAGCATTTTCCATTCTTGATTTGAGTAGTCTTTCGAAAAGGTTTTTAATTTATGTTCAAGGTCTGCTAAACTATATCCGGGTTTTAATAGTAGATAAGTATAAACAATATCAAGCTGTCTTGATTCAAGCGGATCTTTCTCAAAAGTCCCCCAATGATTTTTTATATGTTTTTCAGCTAAAAGAATTGGAATAATTATATCTGTTTGGAAAGTGGATGTTTTTAGTATATCATTCATCACGGCACAAATCTTAACATCATATACCCCACCTTGATTTCGAACAGTTAGTATTTTACCAATCGGATTAATATTACCGAAATATTTTTTTGCTATTGAATTACTTATTACTGCCGAGTTATCAATAGTTGAAAGTTCTTTTAAATTCCCACTAACTACGGGCAGAGTAAGCACATTAAATAAATTTGGGTCGGCATAAACCACTTTTTCTTCAAGAACTTTATCTTTGTCTTGAATAACCGTCTTTCGATCTTTATAACATCTTGCATAGTATTCGATTTCAGGAAATTGATCTTTCAACATTTGTCCAATTCTGTATTGTGTTTTTCCGGAAATTTGGTTAAAGTCAACAAACGTGGTTGTAACTAAGACAATATCATCGAGTTTTTCGTTGTGGCGATCATAACTCAATTCATTTACTGCGAAAAGCAGAATAATAAAACTGGCCGATAGACCAACCGCAAGACCAACAATATTAATCACAGAATAAACTTTATTGCCGGTAATATTTCTTAGAGCAATTTTTAAATAATTTTTTAACACAATTTCTCCTTGGGCTCTATGCGCAAAGCGCCTTGCGCTGAGCGTTCATTCATATCTTAAACTTTCTGTCCCGATAAAAAACATCGGGATCTTCGCACTTCGAATTTTACTTTCATTTATTCTTCAATCCCGATAAAAAGCGTCGGGATTTCGAGTTTGCGATTTATTCATATCGCAAACTCTCAACCGGATTTGCAATTGCGGCTTTGACGGTTTGAAAACTTATCGCAGCCATAGCAATAACCAATGACATTCCGCCGGATAGAGCAAATACCCACCAGCTTATATCAACTCTATATGCAAAATCCTGAAGCCATAATTCTATAAGGTACACGGCAGAAGGAACAGCTGCAAGAAAAGCTATTCCAATCCATTTTGCGTAATCTCTATTCAAGATAAAGATGATCGCGGGAATTCCTGCTCCGAGAACTTTACGAACTCCAATCTCTTTTGTTCTTGTTAATGTTGTAAAAGACGATAAACCAAGTAATCCCAAACATGCAATAAAT
>CAZRMG010000219.1:2336-5459 GCA_964601095.1 uncultured Melioribacteraceae bacterium
TGCAAGCCCTGAAAATATCACGAACAAATCTGCAGTTTTTTCGTCATCGGAATAAAGAGCAGAATACTTATCCTCAAAAAAGGTATAATCAATTTTAACACCGGGTAAAACTTCCGCCCAAACTGTTTTGATAGATTTAACAGCCGCTTGCGTTTCATTTCCGTTTATCTTAACAGCTACGTTCAAAAATCTTTGCGGGTTGATATACAAGAAATACGGAACAACTTTTTTATGAAGCGATTCAATTTTAAAATCATTTACTACACCGATTATTTTTGCTGCCTTTGTCGAATTATTTTCGGGAATATATACAGTTGTACCAACCGGATTTTTTAAAGAGAGCATTTTAGCTGCTGATTCGTTTATTATTATTGAATTGCCCTTGTCTGTCGTAAAATCTTGAGAAAAATTTCTGCCCGAAAGTATTTTTACTTTCATCATTGATACGAAGTCATAATCAATACCAATCGCGCGGATTAATTTATTGTCCCGGGGAGAATTTTGTATTAAAGATATTGTATGCTGTTCTTCATTGTTTATTCCCGGTAAAGTATATACTCCGCTAACACCAATTATATTCGGGTCTTCCGAAAGCTTATTTTTTAACAATTCATATTTATATTCACTTCCTTCTACTGCTACCGGGAAATTGATCAACACAACATTTGATTTGTCAATACCGATATCGGCATTTTTCATATAATCGAGTTGTTGCAGAATTGTAATTGTTCCACTGATAAGTATTATAGAAAGTGCAAATTGAAAAACAACTAACACCTTTCGAACAGATAATTTTCCGCGAGAAGTTTTTCCCACTCCTTTAAGCGTATCAACAGGTTTGTGTTTCGATAAATAAAATGCCGGATAAATCCCCGCTATAACCGAAACCAAAAGAATGATGCCGGCAATACTCAAATAGAAATAAATATTTATAAACTCCGGTACTTCTATTTTATAACCAAGATAGCCACTCAAAAGAGGATTGAGGATATAGTACAACCCAACACTAAATATTACCGAAATAGTTGTTATCAAAAAAGACTCGCTGAGAAACTGGCTTATCAAATTGTGGCGTTGTGCGCCCAAAACCTTTTTCAAGCCGACTTCTTTAGATCTTTGCATTGACCGCACTGTTGACAGATTCATAAAATTAAAAGTTGCGATTGCCAAAATTAAAACAGCCACTGCAGAAAAAAGATATACAAAAACTGCGTTGCCTTTCGGACTGATATCGAATGTAACATCGGAATGAAGATAAATGTCGGATAGTTTATAGGTGTACAGCTTAATCATATTAGCAAACTGCCCAACATTGTCTTTAAGAATTTGATTTATTTTTTTATCGAGTAAAAGCGGTGAGGCATTTTCCTTCAACAATAAATAAGTATAACAATTTCCAAAACGAGTCCATGTTTCAAAGTTTGGTGTTGACTTTTCCAAGTGTTCGATAGAAGCCAGAAAGTCCCATTGCAGTTGAGTTTTGGCAGGAATGTTCTTTGCAATTGCAGACACATAAAAATCTTGATCATTTATCCTGAGAATCTGCCCAAGCGGGTTTTTCTTGCCGAATATTTTCCCCGCTGCCGATTGGGTGATAACTATTGAATTATAACTTTGAAACGGTTTCTTAATATTTCCATTCAGCAGTTCAATAGAAAAAATTTCAAAAATAGAAGGATCTGCGTAGAAGAATTTTGATTCATCATAAACTTTTGAATCGTATTTAATTTTCACATCGCCGGCAGGAATATAACGAGTGTAATTTTCTACTTCGGGCACGTTTGATTTTACAGCAGGTCCAAGGGCAGGCATCACACCGGCCATTTTCATAGGTTGATCGTCGCTGCCAAAATTAGCATTTACTCTGTAAATACGGTTACTATTTTTATGTACTTTTTCAAAACTGGATTCGTTAAACACGTACATAGTTATCAATAAAACCGCAGTGATTCCAAGTGATAAACCGGAAATATTAATAAATGTGAAGGTTTTATATTTCTTCAAATTTCTAAATGCTATCTTCAAATAGTTTTTAAACATAATTTCTCCTTAGGCGCAGAGCGTTTGGCGCATGGTGTTTTTCCTTTCGCAATGTCCCATGCTCTATGCGCATCGCTCTTACTTTTTAATCCACCCGTCTTCCAAATTGATTACTCTATTTCCATAACCGGCATTTATTTCCGAGTGTGTAACTTGGATAATTGTTGTGCCATCGTTGTTCAACTTTTTCAACAGTTCCATAATTTCTTTTCCCTGGTCGGAATGAAGATTGCCCGTTGGTTCATCTGCTAAAATTATTTTTGGTTTTGCAATAATTGCGCGCGCAATAGCAACAAGTTGCTGCTGTCCGCCCGAAAGTTGGTTGGGGAATAAATCTTTTTTTGCTACCATGTTGAATTTATCTAACGTGTCGGCAACCATCCCCTTTCTTTCGGATGCTTTAATTTTCTGGTAAAGCAGCGGCGTTTCAAGATTCTCATACACCGTCAGTTCGTCAATTAAATGATACTGTTGAAATACAAACCCGATGTGCGACTTGTGCAGTTCCGCGAGTTTCTTCTCTTTCATTTTATGTACGGGTTCTTCATAAAAATAATATTCACCTTCCGAGGCAGTATCAAGCATTCCGATTATATAAAGCAGTGTTGATTTACCCGCGCCCGATGGTCCCATTATAGAAACAAATTCACCTTCATCAATTTCCAGGTTGATATTCCTCAGCACATAGGTTTTGATAAATTTGTTTTCGTAATACTTTGTGATGTTTTTCAGATTAATCATTGTGTTCTCCTGAAACTATGGTTTGCGCAGAGCACAGGGCAAAGAGCATAGACTCATTTTAATGTTTTTTTAAAACTTGTTATCATTCTGTTTTTTTTATCTAGTTTTACTAATAAGTTATTTAATTTCTCATCAGATAATAGTTTCATTCGGTTAATGATTATTAGAATATTTGCTATTTCAAAAGTTGATCTATGAGCAAAATTTAAAAAATTACTAAAATCTTGATTGGAAGCCGAGCCAGAACCTTCTGCAATGTTATTACTTATGCTCAAAGACGCGCCTCTTAATTGTTCGGCAAATCGATAAAGCTTTTTATTCTCCAATAAATCAGCGATATCT
>CAZRMG010000220.1:0-5446 GCA_964601095.1 uncultured Melioribacteraceae bacterium
ATTGATTCATCAATTTCATAGACTGATAAAATATCTTTAGAAATAGAATCATTTTTAAAATCCCAAAAAATTCCTTCGGATAAACCGGAGACAGTTGAATTTATTTCACCCGTTAATTTCATAGCGATAAAATCGCCGGGCAGCATTATTTTGGAAATCTTTTTGTAAACATCAGGTTCGTTTTCTTTTACCCATCTTAATTTTGATGCAGTAAAATTACCAGGCGAGTTTAACATATTTGTTAAACATTTTTGACCGCCTATTTTTTCGAATGCATTGTTGCCGATTTGAACAGCACGGCTGTCGCACCAAATAATAGATGGGCGTAAAACATTATGTTTTTCATCAACGAGCACAAGTCCGTGCATCTGGTATGAAATGCCAATAGACGCAATCAACTTACCGTCGATTTTATTTTCACTTAATAATTTTTTTGTAAGAAGTTTAGCATATTCCCACCAAACATTTGGATCTTGTTCTGCCCACCCTGGTTTGGGGGAGTTGATTTCCATTTCTTCTTGCGGGTAAAAACCTTGTGCGGCAACATTACCGCTTTCAACTTCTATTATACTGCATTTAACTGAAGAACTACCAACGTCGTAACCGAGTGAATACAATTTCATTCTCCTGATAATTTGTATTTATTCAATTTCAAAGTTTGTTAAGCATTAATAAAGTAGTGATCATGAAATCTTAAGTTAATGTAAACAATTTTCTAAATTGTCCATCTACCATGAACTAATTAAGTTGCCATGAGAAAAATAATAAAAAATATGTGTATAAAGAACACTTTTTTATCGACTTTATAAGTATTATTTTACCACACGAAATTATAAGAAAACAGAAATTTTATTAAGGTATAAATATGTCGCATATATTAAGTGAAATAATTAACAATATTTCAATCGACTGCGTAATATTCGGGTTCGAGAAATCTGTTTTTGAAATTTTGTTGGTAAAGAGAGCTGTAAATCCCGGCAAGGGAATGTGGGCTTTACCCGGCGGTTTCATAAAAAAAAATGAATTAGTTGAGGATGCTGCTCAAAGAATTTTAAAAGTTACAACCGGAGTAAGTAATATTTATTTAGAAGAAATTGCTGTTCTTGATCAAGTGGACAGATATCCGGGTCGAAGAGTTTTTACTTTAGCCCATTTTGCACTAATTAGTCCGGAAGATTATCAACTTACTGCCGGAATTGATACTACCGAAGTAAGATGGTTCAAGCTGGATGAACTTCCCGATTTGGCGTTCGATCATATAAACATAATTGATATTGCTTTAGTTAAATTGAGGACACGTGTACGTTATAGACCAATAGGTTTTGAATTGCTACCGCAGAAATTTACATTGCCACAACTTCAGGTTTTGTACGAGGTAATTTTGGGCAAGAATTTAGACAAACGGAACTTCCGCAAAAAAATTCTTAAAATGAATTTGTTGAAAAGATTAAAAGAAAAAGACAGCAATAATAAAAGAAGAGCAGCTTACCTTTATAAATTTGATAAAAACACCTATAATAAATTAAAGGATGACGGTTTTATGTTCGAATTATAATTATTAGATATTTTTCTGAAAACGTTTGCAAAAAGCAATTTTTTTTGTTTATTATAGTAATCGATAAAGTAAACCATTAGTTTAAAAACATTTTCTATCACTTATTTTGCAATCATGGAATAATATGAACAAAAATTTTCTACTTCTAACCATATTCATTTTGTTTATTACCAACCAAATAAATTCACAAAATTTTTTTGTTGATCTGAATGGAAATGATAATAATCCCGGTTCTTTCGAGCAACCATTTAGGTTGATAACGACAGCAATAGATAAAATTAAGCAAGGAGATACAATATTTGTGAGAGCGGGAGTGCATTCTTACTCATCAACTATTTCTATCAATACATCTAAGAATGGCAGTGAAAATAAAATGTACTATTTGTTTGGTTATAAAAATGAGAGACCTGTTTTGGATTTTTCATCAACGGCTACAGGTTCAAAAGGTATAAAATTAAATGCAAGTTACTGGCATATAAAAGGGATCGACTTTCGAAAAGCTGGCCATAATGGGCTTGGAATAACCGGTTCGTTTAATATAATCGAAAACTGCAGTTTTTACGAAAATCGAAACACAGGATTGCAACTTGATAATGGTGCATCGAATAATAAAATAATTAACTGCGATTCCTATTTTAATTATGATGAACATAAACAAGGCGCAGATGCAGACGGTTTTGCTCCAAAGTTAACTGTCGGAACCGGGAATTACTTTTTTGGATGCAGAGCATGGAATAATAGTGATGACGGATGGGACGGATACTTACGCGGAGCTAATGATATAACAACAACTTTGGAAAATTGCTGGACATGGGGAAACGGTTACACAAAAACCGGCTATGATCCCGGATCGCAGGCAAACGGTAACGGTTTTAAAATGGGCGGTGGAGATAACAGCAACAGTGAACATTTGATGCATCACTTTATACTAAAAAATTGTTTAGCGTTTAATAACAAAGCAAAAGGTCTCGATCAAAATAATAACGATGGTTCGATGACAATATTTAACTGCACCGGATTCGGTAATAAAACTGCTAATTACAGAATTACTCGTCTGGTTAATTCAGGTCAATCGGTTGTTGTTAAAAACGGAGTATCGTTTCAAGGAAATGTTGAACTCGGTAGTTTTGTTGAACAGCAAACGAATAGTTGGATGAATTCTTTTGTTGTAACGGAAGATGATTTTATCTCAATTGATACAATTGGTGTAAGTAGCCCTCGTAAGCCCGACGGTAGTTTGCCGGATATTCAATTTATGCATCTCGCTCAAGGCAGTGATTTAATTGATGCCGGGACTGATATTGGTTTACAGTTTTTTGGTACTGCACCGGATTTGGGAGCTTTCGAATCCGGAACGATATCAAGTGTAAAAGATCAGATTAAAAATATTCCCAACGAATTTTCATTATCTCAAAATTATCCCAATCCTTTTAATCCAACAACAACAATAGAATATTCTCTAAACAAAGATTCAAAAATAAAATTAGAAGTATTTGATTTACTTGGGCGCAAAATCGCAACACTTGTTGATGAATATAAATCAGCTGGTAAATATTCAGTGGTTTTCAATGCTGCGGGAATCAGTTCGGGGATTTATATCTATAGAATAACAAATGGTTATACTGTACAATACCAGAAAATGGAATTCCTGAAGTGACACAATAAATTCGGTTTTAACAAAAAACTTTATGAACTAAAAAACAATCATTTTACTAAAGTATGAATCAAACAACATATTGGGAGTAATGACATGAGAAAATTAACTGTAATGATGTTTGTAGCTTTTATCAGTTTAATGTTTTCAGCAGAAATAATTGCTCAAACAACAGCTTATGTTGAATGGAGATGTATTCCTCCGGATAGCCAGAAAGTATCAACAACTCAAGGTTCACTTGAAGGATTTTCACAATTTGGGAGTCCGGGATTTGTTGTTAGATCATATTCGGGCACGGCAGCAGGGCCTCTTGGAACAAATCAAAGATGGTGGCCTTACAGCGATGGCAAAGCTGTATCATGGGGTAATGAAACAGAACAAGTTGATTCCCGATACGTGCAATTTTCAGTAAAACCTAAAACCGGTTCTAACTTTCATGTTGAAAATTTTTCGGTTTATTTAGGCGGAGGCGGTACAAGTCATATAAGAGCAAATATTGTTTATTCAAAGACTGCAGATTTTTCTGATGCAGTACAATTAAATGCAAGCAAACTTATTTTAGGAAATAATTCCGATACTCTTTATACATTATCTATTAATACGGATATATTGGAAGGGGATACTTTGTTTGTAAGGATTTATCCTTGGTATGAAGGTTCACCTTCAACGTCAAAATATCTTTACATCCAAGATGCTAAAGTATATGGTACAACAAAAGCAGTAACTTTTCCTGCGGGTGCAAATTGGCCTATCACAAATCCTGCAGATGGAGGTACTGGTTTTACCTCTATTACCAACGGACAAGTAGTTGCTGAAGATGAATTTTTTATGAACACGGAAATCAACCAATACTCAGGTCCAAATAACAGTCAAAGAATAAGAATGGCAGGAACCGGAAATACATGGCCTGCCGGTTTAACAGATCAAATTGATTCGGTTTATATTCAATTTGCCGTATCCCCTAAAGGCGGTTATACTTTTTATGTAAGTTCACTTTCGCTGGATATTGGGGCTAAAAGTTCATCTACCTTCAAAGCAAATTTATGGTATTCTACTGATCCTACATTTACTAATGCAACAAAACTTTCATATACTACAGGCGATGCATCGGGTAATAATTATCTTAATTCGAGTAGTTTAGAATCTTTTTCATTTACTTTGAATGAGGTGGTAAATTCCGGTCAAACATTTTATTTCCGAGTTTATCCGTGGAATCAGGATGCCGCAATAAAAAGTGGAAAATATTTGTGTCTGCAGAATGTTGTTATAAACGGCGAAGTTGAAGGCAACCCGATGCCTGCATCAATTTCTTGGAATAATGATCTTACAAACGTTCCGGTAATTTCCGGCGACTTAAAGGGTGAGAATGAATCTTACAGCAGTAAGTTGTATTTATTTGATCATGTTAAGGTTTACCTTGATGCAGATAATCAAGCCGTTGCTACAGCTAGAATTACAACATCAACTCCGCCAATCGGAAGCTGGGAAGCATCTGCGGTTCCGCAAGATGATTTCTACGTTCAATATGCAGTTTCACCAAAATACGGCGGAACATTCTTTGTGGATTCTGTTTCGCTTAACCTGGGCTCTGAGTTCACTGAAAACTTAAAAGCATCAGTATACTATACAAAGAGTTCTTCTTTGCCGTCCAAAACTTTATTGATTCCGGATACGGATTTATTGAACGGTACAGTAGTTAACATGGGCGCAAAGCTTAATACCGAGGTTAAAACAGGCGAAACATTTTATTTAAGAATTTATCCTCACAACAAAAGCAATGAAAGTTCGTGGCGCAGACTTTTAGTTAATAATGTTCAAATTATTGGAACAACGATCGGAATTATTTCCGACCCGCCGACAGTTACTACTTCGAATGTTTTAGATGTCTCAACAACATTTGCAAAGAGCGGGGGAAATGTAACCACCGACGGCGGCTCACCAGTAATTGCAAAAGGTGTATGTTGGAATGAAAACGGAGCTCCTTCAGTTTCGGATAATAAAACAGATGAAGGTTCAGGTTCTGGTTCATATACAAGCATACTTACTAACCTTGTCCCCGGAACAGAATATTTTGTTCGTGCTTACGCAACGAATGCTGCGGGTACTTCATATGGTGAAGAAGTAACATTCACAACTTTAGATTCAACAATGGTTCCAACAGTTGAAACGGGATCAATATCAAATATTCTTGTTAAAACAGCACAAGCAGGAGGTAATGTTTTGGCGTGGGGCGGAGA
>CAZRMG010000221.1:0-323 GCA_964601095.1 uncultured Melioribacteraceae bacterium
GTGCGGGTACAAGCCGGGGCGTTACCGGTGCGTGGGCCTCGGGTATTCGTGCGGCAAGAGGGGTTTTGCGTTAAAGGTGTTGCATTTGTTCCCGTCCACAGGCAGTGAAAAGAAGCAAAGTCAGCCCTGATAATATGTTTGTTGTTTGTTTCATTGTCGTCTATTAAAATGCCAGGTAACGCACGAGAGTTATGTGACGTTGCGGCGGCTGTATCGCCGCAATGTGGCGAGTAAGCCTGCAGAAGGCAGAAGGCCGAGCACCGCACGTACCCTGAGCTTGTCGAAGGGGAGCACGGAGCGGAGCGCATAACTTTCAGTTGTTT
>CAZRMG010000221.1:333-5401 GCA_964601095.1 uncultured Melioribacteraceae bacterium
TCTCATGCATTAAATTCTACAAATAAAAAACAAAGTTTAAATATGCAAAAAGTAACAATCAATGGTAAGCAAGAAAAAATGACTGCTAGAGAAGCTAAAAAAATTAGAAAAGGGAATAAATTAAGTAATAAAATATTGTTGATGATTATTAATTTTGCAGCTGATTTTTATTGGTTAATTAATTACCAATTATATTTTGAATTTCTTGACTGAACTGTTTTGATATACTATCGATATAATCGTTTAGGCTATTACTTTCTTTTTCTTCCTCGATAGTTGATGGAAAGAAATTCATTTCAAATTCTTCGTAGCTATTAAATTCATTATTCATTTTCTTTGCATCCTCTAAAATAATTCTCAAAAAAATGTCTGTTTAAATTTGGATCAAAATAATGTTTTCGCTTAATCCAGATAAAACCATCACCTTTTGTTATAATGGCTACATCTGTAGGCCCTCCAACGGTTTCTGCTTCTGTTGAAACATGCCTCTTGAATGAAGTTAAATTAACCAAAGATTCAGCCATTTCAGCAAGATCACTTTTTTGTAAGGTTTCAACAATACTCAATATTGGATCAATATATACTTTTCTTTTGAACTCCTTAATGGAATTAAGAAAGATCTCTTGAAGTTGATCTGTTTTATTAGTGTAACTCTTTTTTATTATGCTTTTTATTCCATCAAACAAAATGGTTATTTCTTTTTGAATATTATTTTCAAATGTTGGATCAATACCTTCCATAAATGAATTTACCATTTCAGATTGAGCAAAAGGAATAATTACTGCCTTATTATTTACAGAAATACTATTCTTTGACTCAACAGATCTGATTAAACAGTTATCAAATGCTCCATAAATGTTACAACTAAAAATCGATGGGAATATCTCCTTTTCACCGTAACCAGATATAACAATCCCTGAATAAATTGGGAATTTGTCAGATTTTTGAATATCTCTAATCATAAGATCAAAGAGCACCAAACTATTTTCGCTAGATATTGGGTATTTTTCAAATACAATTTTAATAACTTCATCAAATATGTGACGATTTTTTAAAAAATGTTCGGTATTTAAACAAAAACATGTATTGTCAGGCATATTATCTTGTAATTCACGGATTTCAACCAAACATTGTTTTAATACTTCATCACATTGTTCAGATGTCATTTTCACTAGTTCATCAAATGTTTTTCTCATTTTAGATAAATAGTAATTTTTTATCTTATTTAATGAAACTCCAATCAACCTTGTTAGGGATAATTCCTTTTGTTCATCAGTAACATATGAAAGTGTTCTTAAATACTCAATAAAGTCTTCTGAATATTCAAAAAGAGTATTGAACGACTTGTCTTCTAATTTTCGACGATATTCTTTTATTATAACTTCCCACTCAATATTCATGAATTGAGCATTGTTATATATCATAATCCCAACAGGATGATACTTTGATAAAGTAAAAACTTTATTTGCTGAATTATAAATCTTCTTTTCTTTTTCTCCGATAGTGAGTGTAACTGCACTATCAGCAGCCAAAGAAACACCATATGTGTTTAATATAGCAATTTCAGCTGTCATGTTCCTTCCTCATGGTCTATATATTTTTCATAATTTTAAACAAATAAATATTTTATTGAAAACAAAATAAACCACGCATTTCACATAACGTACGTGAGTTATGCCACGTTGCGGCGGCCGCATCGCAGCAATGTGGCGAAGCCGAGCACCACAGCGACCATCGGGAGCGAGGAGCACAGCAGACACCCTTAGTTATATGAAGGTGGTGTGCCCCCCTCTGCGCTACCCATTCTGCCAGAGTCTTGACTTCTGATCCACCTCAACTATTAACATTTGGTTAATTTTATTCGTCAAATGTTTTCTGCTTTATAAATCAAAATCATTTATTTAAAAATGAACAACTTCTGAATATTGCTCACCTCCCATTGCCTTCAATTTGTATTTACTTTCGATAAGCTATCTTTGCACAAAATTACCGAATGAGGGATATGAATATGGCTACTCAAAATCTGATCTCAGCAACGCTCGCCCCCGAAACCAAGACCTCAGAGAATACTTTTTATTCTCTGCTGAGTAGCTAGTACTTTCAGCAGGGTGAATCGTACTCTACGAAGAATGAATATCACTTTCAGAAGTGTGATTCTTACTCTTCGTTGAGTGAAATTTGCCTTCTGGAGAGTAAGTTTTACTCTTTTGTGCATGATTTTGAACAAATTTCTTACTTTTGTCAGCATTTCTGCATATCCAACGGTTAATTCTGGTATCCCCCCGCCCTTACGCATGTCGCTTCATTGCGACCTCGTGTCGCGGCGACATGCTATTGAACCTCGTGTTCATGCTTTGCTTAAGAAGCGAAATTAAAATGAACGCCGGGTCTTTTAAAAAATACGAGTTTTAAAGATTCTTATTGAAATATTGCGCGTAATACTCAAAAAAGAACTATAACGGATGTATAACAACGACATTTGATAAAAGGATGTTCACCGATGACCCGTGAAGAAGGCAAGCTGCTGATTGAAGCGCGTGTAGAAGAATTTCACAAGAATGAGTCTATTCTTAAGAAAAAGGGTCACGGTGAAACGAATATCCGCACGAATTATATAGATGTTCTATTTGAAGCGCTCGGATGGAACATGAAGAGCCATCATGAGGTGGTTCGTGAATTCAGTCAGAAGGATAACGCCGCCACCAAGAAGGTTGACTATGCGTTCAAGATAAACGGCAAACTCAAGTTCTTTGTCGAAGCCAAAGAAGCCAGTGTCGATCTGGTCAACAATAAAGAGGCGATCTATCAGGCTAAGCGTTATGCTTATTCGACCAACGGACGTGCGCCAATAGTGGTGCTCACCGACTTTGAAGAGTTCCGCGTATTTAATGTTCTTAAAGCACCGAATATGGATAACCCCGAGCGCGATCTCTTAAAAGAGCGGTGCATGGTCTATAGCGAATATGTTGAAAAGTGGGATATGCTGTGGCAGACTTTTTCGAAAGAGGCGGTCGCAGGCGGTTCACTCGACACTCTTCGGGGCAAAGTTGACAAAAACACAAAACTGATGGATGCCGAGTTTCTCGATCAGATTACCGACTGGCGCGAGACGCTCGCTAAAAATATCGCAATCAGAAACGGCGACTTAAACGAAGACGAGATCAACGAAGCGGTGCAGCGCATTCTTGACCGTCTGCTTTTTATCAGAAATCTCGAAGACCGTCAGATCGAGCCGGAGAATACGCTGCTTGATATCGCTAAACTAAAAGAAAATGTTTTTAGCGCAATCATTCCCCTCTTTCGTAAACTTGACACTGTCTATAACGGCTTACTCTTTAAAGAGCACTTCTCTGAAAAACTCGCTATCGATGACAAGACGCTCGTATCGATTATCAAAAACATGTCGTATCCCCTCTCGCCCTTTCAGTTCGATGTAATCGAGCCCGAAATTTTAGGACGTATCTATGAAAAATTCTTAGGCAGCAAGATTCGCCTGACTGCCGGGCATCAGGCGAAGGTTGAAGAGAAGATCGAGGTTCGCAAGGCCGGCGGCGTCTATTATACGCCTGAGTATATTGTAAACTACATTGTCGAGAACACAGTAGGAAAGAAAATTGAAGGCCTTGCCCCCGACGATGTCAAGGCGATCAAAATCGTCGACCCCGCCTGCGGCTCGGGAAGTTTTCTTCTGGGTGCATTCTCATATCTACTCGATTACCACACGAAGTGGTACGCCTCGCACAAGAGCGACAAGAAATACAAGAGTGATTATTATATCACCGAAAGCGACGAACTTAAGATCACCCTCGACAAACGTTCTGACATTTTAAAGAACAACATCTTCGGCGTCGACATCGACCAGGAGGCAACTGAAGTTGCCATTATGAGCCTGTACTTGAAGATGCTCGACGAGGGCTATGATCTGGGTCAGCGCTCGCTCTTCTTCGGCAGGGGTCATGTGCTGCCCGATATGATGAATAACGTGAAGTGCGGTAACTCACTTATCGGCACCGACTACTTCGACGGCAAGCTCGGCTTTGACACCAAAGAGATGCGCGAGATCAACGCCTTTGACTGGCAGGAGGAGTTTGCCGACATCTTCAAAAACGGCGGTTTTGATTGTGTGGTGGGGAATCCGCCGTATATTTTACTAGAAGATGTTAATAGAAATGAAGCAACACTAAAGTTTTATAGAGATAAATATCAATCATCGTCATACAAACTAGACACATATCACTTGTTTTTTGAACAAGGCGTAAAATTGCTCAAAGAATATGGTTTATTGGGTTATATCACACCAAGCAATTATTTAACAAATAATGGACTTGAAGGAATGAGAGTTTTCTTCTTAAAAGAAACATCGATTTCAATATTGAACATTATTTCAGGTAGTGTTTTTATTGCGGCTTCAGTTGATACTTGCGTTACGATACTTAATAGAACGAAAGATGAAAAAACTTCAAAAATGATTTTTTCAGAGTGGAATGGAGAGACGTTAACAATTTTGAAAGAAAAACAATTTTTTCAAAAAGTCTTTATTGATAATGAAAAACATATTTTTACTGCAACCGAAAGTTCTTCGATTAGAGTGGAATGTCGCAATTTGGGAGAAGATTTCCTTGTAAAATTCGGAATGCAGCTTCGAGACAGGAAAATATATTTAGGAGATGTTATTGGAAAAGATCAGAAAGAACTGATCACTAAATATCATAAGGAATGTTATACTGGTAAAAATGTGGAGCGCTACTTTATGGGCTACTCGGATTTACTAGCATTTGTTAACAGGGAAGCACAAAGTGGGGGTTGCTGGGATGAAGCAATCCATGTTCAAAATCCTAAAATCATAGTACGACAAATTGGGAAGTCCCCTATTTGTGCCATAGACGAGAAAGGATATTATTGCCTTAATACCGTATTTATGATCGTTCCAAAAGAGGGTACAGGTATATCTTCATTTTTCTTATTAGGTCTATTAAATTCAAAATGTGTTCAAGACTATTGGACTAAAAATTTTTATGACATGCGTCAAACTTTCCCAAAGATTAAAGGTTCATATTTAGAAAAAATT
>CAZRMG010000222.1:0-5400 GCA_964601095.1 uncultured Melioribacteraceae bacterium
GTATAATTTCTATTATTTTTTGTCGTTTAGGTTCCAATTTATGAGTTTTAGTAAAATACTCGAGAGATTTGTTTACATCACAGAATAACCAAATAATGCCGAGCATTAAATTAAAATCCGTTGAACCGTGGTTTACCGTTAAATCTTTTTCGAAATTATGAACTAATTCCGGGCAGGGACAATCATCTTTAATAGGGTCGGTGTTAATAATAAAATCTATATCTTCATTAATCATTTCGTAGAAATAATTAATTGCTTTATCAACTTTACCGGTTTGGCTGTAACAAACTATTAATTTTTTCTTAACAGGTTTGTTTGAAGGATATTTGGAAATCACATATTCAAATTCCCTCATAGCATCGGCATAATTGCGAGCCATAAAATATTGATTGCCAAGCATCTCGCTCATTTTCGTATCATCTTTTTTATAAAAATATAAAAAGAACGGGAATCTCCCTAACGAGAGATTCCCAAATTTATTTATTGACCGGTTACAACATCATATTCTTTAACTTCGGCCTGAGTCCATTGAGATGGAATACCGTTAGAACCCATCCAATCATAGTTCATAACATTAACGCCGAACATTAATGTTTTTGCATCGTAACCCAAAAGTTTTAAGTATGTTGCTACTTGAGCAGAAGTTTGTCCAGTATAGCAATATACAACAACCGGTTTATTCGTTGGCAATGTTTTAAGTGAAGCAGATAATTTTAAATCTGCTTTAGGTGTATATTGAACAGCGCCGGGTAAATGTCCTAAATTATATTGTGCGGCAGGCCAGTAATTTACTATATAATAGTTTGAAAGATTGCCTGTAACTGTGCCGTAAGCAATTTTTATATCGTCAAAAGGACTCGCCGAGGTTGAAGCCAGCAATTGATTAATTCTTTCTTCAAGAATTTCTTTACCAGTTGTTTTGCCTGTGGAAATTGTCGGTAATTCACCGGCGGCATTTTTTGATGTAGCTGTGGAGTTAAAATTAGTGTAATTATTGCCGATTGCACTCATACTCCAGGAAGAACATGCCGTAGAATTCCATGATGACATTCCCCATTTCAAAGAGAAAACATTATTGTAACCAAGCAATCTTAAAAATGTAACAGCCATACCGGCGGTTTGTCCTGAATAACAAGCAACAACAATTCTTTCGTAGCTGCTTGCGTTAATACCTTTAACGTGGGAAACAACATCTTTTAATGATACATTTTTAGCGCCGGCAATATGACCTTTGTTTTGAAAATCTGCTGATGAACGTATATCGATGATATAGATTTTATCTGGCTTTGCTAATTGGAGATCATGAACATCCTGTGCGGAAATAATAGCCGGAGCTGTTGTTGATAAAAAATCGCCGTTAGCTTCAAGATACTCCGCAAGGACTTGTGCTTCGTTAACTTTTGTTTCCGGTTGAGTTGGATTGCTTTCATCTTTGCTGCATCCTGTATAAATAAATAAGAACGGCAATACCATCAGTAAATAAAATAATTTTTTCAATTGCATTTTAGTACTCCTTGTTTTGATTATATTATGAGTGAATTTTATTTAACATTCCATTTCGGCGGTAAACTATTATCCACAGTAATATTTTGTGTTGCCTGAACTTCCCATGATTCCAAATCACTTTTGAACAAATAGATTTCTTTATTTCTGTAAGAACCATCTTCATTTTCTATAATATGACATGCATCGTAACACGGTTTGCCGGATTCGACAGTTGTGCGCGTTGTCCATTTCAAAATATTGTGAGGTGTTGCGTATTTATATGTGGGCCGTACACTAAAATTCGATAGTGTTGCTGTTCCATATTGATCCCAGCTATCGGGAGCCATCAGCGATCTTCTTAAGACGGCATATTTGTAATTTTTGATTTCTGGAATTGGGTTCATACCTATTTTAAATCCAAGATAAGAAGGGATTCTTGCGCCTTCGGCACCAATATGGCAGCTTCCGCAATTATTGTAATCCTGCGAGTGACATGTGTTGCAGCTAAAAGTTGAAAGATGTGCTTTATGATATTGATTCGAATTTGTAACAGATGTATGACAGTTTTCACATTTAGGCATCAAAGGCATTTTATAACGCTGATCGTAAATATTGCCGTCGCCGTGCAATTCATCCTGCTTATGACAAACGGTGCAAGTGAATTGAGCTTTGGTTAGATGCACATCCGGTTTTGTTCCTGCAGCTTGACCAAAATAAGCATGTCCTCCGCGACTAACATGACAAGTTACGCAGTGGTCACGCATATCAGGTTTTTTGAAAAATTGATGCCCTGCATACAAACCGCCGCCGCCGCCGCTCGGGCGGTTAACATGGCAATCGCCGCAAGTACCGTGACATGTTGCGCAGTTTTTATTATATCCTTCTTTCATCAAGTCGGTTAGTTGATCAAAACCAGCGGGCACATTCGATTTACCCGAACGTAAAGCAACCATCGATTTTTGTCCCCAACCCTGTTCATGCAAACTATTTTTTGTTTTCATATAAATTTCTGTATGGCACGATGAACATTTTTGATCGGCATGCAATGAAGGTTTCTTAATAAAATCCCCGGAGTGTGCTTTTGCCTTGTCATCTGTGTTGTCGATCCCGTTGTGGCATCCGGTGCAGGGAATTTTTCCATGCACATCATTTTTAAAATTTTCATATCCCGTACCGCCTAAATAAACTCTATCGTAAGGTTCGATGTGTGGGGCCTCTCCGCCGCAGCCATGACTGGCTCCTTCGGAAGGTGGGTCGGGAGTATAAACTTTTTTCAGCATTTCATAATTTGAATGACATCCTTCGCAAGATGCAACTGATTTTGATGACGTTTCTTGCGGCTGTGTTACATCATCATCCAACCTTTCTTTGCAACCGATGACTACAATAAGTGATATAAATATTATCATCAGTTTAGAAATTCTTTTGTTTGCCATGATTAATCCGTTTTTATGTGATTAATTTTAAGTCTATAGTGCAAAGTAAATGCCAGAACAAAAGCGCATTATTTAACACTTTTTGAATCTGATTCTGAAACAAATCGTTTCGTTCTTCTAAGTTGAAGTGAAACAGATTTCTTTTATTATGGAATGTATAGTTTGAATAAAATGGGTATTAATTGAAGGATCAAAAAAAATGATTGATAAGTAGAAAAAAGCAAATATTGTAATAAAAGAAGATGTTAAATATTAATCGAAGATTGAAGTGAATTGGATATTGGTTGTTCCAAAAAATGAAACAGTTGAAACGCTTATTCAACTATTCCGGCTTTTTTTAGTTTTCGCCAAAGCGTTGTCCGTCCAATGTTCAGTTCGTCGGCAACTGCGGTTTTATTCCATTTATGTTTTTCAAGCAGAACAAGCATGTCTGTAATCTCTTTGCCAAACGATGGAGTACCGTTTTTATATTTTAATAAATCACCGTCAGATTTACATTCGCATAAATTAGCCGGGAGTTTTTCTTTCTCGATAATATTTTTTTTAGTTGTTCGAACAAAAGCATATTCAATTACATTTTCCAATTCACGTATGTTGCCGGGCCATGTGTGTTTCATCAATGCATTTAAAGCTTCATCTTCAATTTCGCGGATTTCTTTTTTGTAAAGAAGAGAAAATTTATTTAGGAAATGAATTATGAGCGGGGGAATATCCTCAACTCTTTCGCGTAAAGGCGGAACATTTATTGGAATGACGTTCAATCTGAAAAATAAATCTTCCCGGAATTTTCCTTTTTTAAGCGCATCTTTTATATCAACATTTGTTGCGGCTATAACGCGGACGTTTGTATGTCTTGTAAAAGATTCTCCGACTCTTTCGAATGTTCCTTCCTGCAAAACACGAAGCAATTGAATTTGCATTTGCAGAGGCATCTCGGCAACTTCATCCAAAAAGATTGTACCTTTGTCTGCAAGTTCAAATCTTCCCGGACGGTCTTTTACGGCATCCGTAAAAGCGCCTTTAACATGTCCGAACAATTCACTCGCGAGTAAATTGGAAGGGAACACAGAACAATTAATTTTTATGAACGCTTCGTTTTTTCTAATGCTGCTTTTTTGAATAGCATTGGCCACTAATTCTTTTCCAGTGCCAGATTCACCCGAAATTAAAACCGGTGCGCTTGTGTCGGAAATTTCTTCAATCAAATCATATATTTCTTGCATTGGGCGGCTGCGGCCAACCATTCCGTAAAAATGATTTTGTTTTTGTAAGTCTATCCCGATTGTTTCGAAGGGGCTTAAATCACGGAAAGAGATTATTCCGCCGGTCGGTTCATCAATTTCGTTATATAAAACTGCAGCATTTAATTTTATGTTTTTCTTCGGTTCGTTCTGTGTTTTAATTGTCGATTCAAAATCGTAAATATTTTTTTTGATTTAAGAACTAATGCAATAGGGCAGTCCGAAAAACAAAATTCAGAATGGAAAATATGTTTGCAAAATTTGCCGAGTACTTCTTCTCGTTTATATCCCGTTATTCTTTCAGCCGATTTGTTGAAGAAGTTAACTTTAAAATCTTTATCAACGGTGAAGACACCTTCACCGATTGAATCTAATATATGATCTTTTAATTTATCGCTGATTGTCATAGTCATAAAATGTAAAGCAAAAAAAAGCCGCACTTGCGGCTTTTTAATTTGATAATAATTATTAATATTCTTCGTTGAAGACGTTTATTTTTCCGTTCATATGTTTTAACGGATCAATAACATTTCCTCTATTATCAACTACACCTTGATGGCATGTTCCGCAAGAACGAAGTTCAAATTCAAGATGTCCTTTTGGCGGTAAACCATGACATGTTCCGCATGCAGCTTCAGAGCCGTCAACTTTATTCCATTTCGGCGAATAATTATTTCCAACCATAAAATCTTCGGTAAAATATTCTTGATACTGCGAGTTGGCTTTGCTGAATTTAAAGTTACCGTGGCAATATGTATTTGAACATCTGTTATCGGCCAAATTATACGAACCGGATGCGTTTTGATGGGAAGCAAAGCCGCTGAAAATTACTTCCGCGCGAGGTGAGTCGTCGATATGCCCTGCAGTTTTAAAACCACCCGGAATTTTATGACATTCATTGCAAAGCACATTCGAACCTATTGATACGTCGTTCAGATGAAGTTGGTGCGCGCCGACTCCCGGATCATCCGTTGAGATTGCAGAATTTAAAGCTCTCGGCGGTGCAACAGAATTTGGTTTCGTAAAATCACCGTGACATGTATTACATGCTTCCGGTCCCGCAGCTTGTGTATGACATGTATTACATGAAGGACTAACGATTCCACCCGCGTAATCATCTCCGTGGCATTGATTACAATTCGTCATATCCCAGTTTAAGTTTGCGATATATTTTCCATGAAAGGCAGGTGAATTTGGATTCATAATGTTTGCTGAGTGAACTGTAATTGTTGAATGGC
>CAZRMG010000223.1:0-5391 GCA_964601095.1 uncultured Melioribacteraceae bacterium
GCAAAGGGCGACCTAAACCTGCTCCATAAATTAGCAGAATGTAGAAATGAAAGCCATTATAAGTATCACAAACATTTATGAGGCAACTATGTCTCGGCTTCGCTCGACATAGTTATTCGCTAAACATTGTTATTCACTATTTTATTTCCCATCCCCTTTTTATAATTTACTATCAAAATAATAATACAATTGAGGTTTCGATGAAGTACTTCGTGCATTTAATTTTATTTATTCTTTTTGTAAACCAAATAAACGCCCAACAGAAACGCGCAATGACTGTTGATGATATGTGGGCAATGAAACGAATCGGTGCATACGATGTTTCACCCGATGGCAAAACTATTGCTTTCGCAACCACATCATACAATATCGAAACGAACAAAGGCAATACAGACATTTGGCTTATTGACAGCGACGGGAAAAATTTACGCGCATTAAAAAATTCCGAAGTGAATGAAAACGAACCCAAATTTTCACCGGACGGCAAGTCAATTGCTTTTACACGCGGCGGACAAATTTGGTTATGCGATCTCGACGGAGCGAACGAAATTCAATTAACGGTTTTTTATCCCGGTGCTTCTGGTATGGTTTGGTCGCCCGACGGTAAAAAGATTTTATTTGTTTCAAGCGTTTACCCGGATTGCATAACACCCGAATGCAACGAAGAAAAAGATAAAAACGAAGAAGCAAGCAAAGTAAAAGCTAAAATAATTACCGAATTAATGTACCGTTCATGGAATGAATGGCGCGGAGAAAAAAGAAGTCATTTGTTTTTATACGATATAGAATCGAAAGAATATGTTGATTTAATTCTTAACAGCAAATCCGATGTTCCTCCTGTTGATTTAGGAAGTTCGCAAGATTACTCTTTTTCTCCTGACGGCAAAGAAATTTCTTTTACAATGAATCCCGATAAAGTACTCGCAACAAGCACAAACAATGAAGTTTATATATTAAATATTTCCGACATCAAAAAAGATGAACCGACACCGTACAAAAAAATTTCCATAAGCACAGGCAACGACAACCAACCCGTATATTCACCGAGCGGCAAATATATTGCTTTCCGTTCTATGGCACGCGCCGGGTTTGAAGCCGACAAGCAAAGTTTGAAGATTTATAACCGTTCGAACGGAGAATTGAAAAATATTACGGAGAAGATTGATTTATCGGTCGGACAAATTTTATGGTCACCCGATGAAAAGTATATTTACTTCGATGCCGCGAATGAAATTTACAATTCTGTTTATAGGATTGATGTAAAAACCGGCGAACATCTTCGTTTTGTAAAAGACGGAATTAATAATGATATGAAGATAACTTCCGACGGTAATTGGATAATTTTCAAACGACAGAAAACAACAATGCCGACAGAAATATTCGCACTAAAAACAAACGGCGGAGGGATTCAACAAATCACAAACATTAATAAAGATTTAGTTGCACAGCTTGAGTTCAACGAACCTGAAACATTTTGGAGTGAAGGCGCAGAGGGCGCAAAAGTTCAATCAATTTTAATTAAGCCGCCATTCTTCAACCCAAACAAAAAATATCCTTTAATATTTTTAATTCACGGCGGTCCTCAAGGGCATTGGTCGGATGATTTTCATTACCGATGGAATCTTCAAATGTTCGCGGCGAAAGGATATATTTTGGTTGCGCCGAACCCACGCGGAAGCACAGGTTACGGCCAAAAATTCACAGATGAAATTTCAGGCGATTGGGGCGGAAAAGTTTATACCGATTTAATGAACGCTTACGATTACGCGTTAGCTAATTATAAATTCATCGATTCAAAAAATACATTCGCGGCGGGTGCTTCATACGGCGGTTATATGATCAATTGGATTGAAGGACACACGGATCGTTTCAACGCCCTCGTTTGTCACGACGGAGTTTTCAATCTCGAAAGCATGTGGGGAACAACCGAAGAATTGTGGTTCCCAAATTGGGAATTTAAAGGAACTCCATGGGAGAATAGAGAACTTTATCAAAAATGGTCGCCGCATATGTATGCCGATAATTTTAAAACACCTATGCTTGTAATTCACGGCGCACTTGATTTCAGAGTACCCGAAGGGCAGGCGATGGAATTGTTCTCCACTCTTCAAGTTAAAGGCGTTGAAAGTAAATTTTTGTATTTCCCCGATGAATTTCATTTTGTTGTTAAACCGCAGAACGCTCAACTGTGGTGGAAAACAGTTTTCGATTGGTTTGAACAGTACAAAAAATAAACGGAGATTTTATGAATTATAATATCAATGATTTGGAAGAACAATACGACTCGCCCGAAAAATATAAACAGGGCGAAGAAAAAGTTGAAGAAGGAATTTGGACAAAACTTGAGCGCGTCGGCAACAAGATAAATTTTGCCAAAGATGTTAAAGCTCTATACAGTTATATGCGCGATAGATATGTCCCGTGGTACAGAAAATCAATTGTTGTTGGAGCGTTGATTTATTTTATAAGTCCGATTGATGCAGTTCCTGACCTCGCACCATTAATAGGTTATCTCGATGATCTCGGAGTGATCACGGCGGTACTAAAATTCCTCGGCAGCGAGCTTGTTCCATATTATAAATGATTATTGTAAATAGGAGAATGCTGATTGAAAAATTATTCTTTCAGCATTCTGCTAATTGGAAAATACTATGAATAGAAAAAAGATTTTAATTTTGGTGTCTGTATTTTTGTTAGGTATAATAGCAGGTTGTTCATCTGCAAACTATCCCCCGCTTGATGTTGTTGATAAAGTTGACGTAAACCGTTACATGGGCAAATGGTATGAAATTGCGCGGCTGCCTTTTAAGCAACAAGAAGGATGTAATTGCACAACCGCCGAATATTCAATCATTGATTCTGAAACAATTAGAGTAATTAACAAATGTATTAAAGAAGGCGAACTTGACGACGCCGAAGGTAAAGCATTTGTGGTTGAAGGTTCGAATAATTCAAAACTACGCGTTCAATTCTTCTGGCCTTTCCGCGGCGATTACTGGGTTATAGAACTTGATAAAGAGAATTATCAATACGCTGTTGTCGGAACACCGAGTAGGAAATATTTGTGGATACTTTCCCGCACTCCCAAGATTGATAGTAGTATTTACGATTCACTTACAGCCAAATGCCAAGAAAAAGGATTTGATATTTCTAAGCTCGAAATAACAAATCAAGATTGCGATTAAATGTGTTTTTCTCTTTTATGTTTTATAATCATCACAAGAATATAAAACGACATAGAAAAAGTAATTGAGTTTGCCAGTATTATCGGTAAAGAATTTACAAGCAAACCGTAGGTTCCCCAAAATATAACGCCTGCATTAAATAATAAATAAGTACCAAGCGACAGATCGTTTGTACTTCTTGTCTTAAAGACTTTTATGGCTTGTGGAATAAACGAGCCGGTAGTTCCTATCGCGGCAAAGTATCCTATCAAATCAATAACCGTCAATTAAAATCTCCTTAAAAATGGTTTACAAAATATGCTTTTTACCGGTTAGAATTAATCATTGTTCTCATAAAATTTTTCTTGAGGTGTGAACTGCATTTTGTTATGTTGTGTACAAATCCTCCTACTTCGGGCAAGTTCCAGCATTCAATAAATCATAAAACATACAACAAACAGATAGTATTTATCTGTTTTATTTTAATATAATTTTAAGGAGAAGCGTTATGACGGAATTAACTTCATTGTGGCTTCCTATCCTGCTTTCATCCGTTACTGTTTTTATTTTAAGTTCAGTAATTCACATGGCATTGCCGTGGCATAAAAATGATTTTAAGAAACTTCCGGAACAGGACAAAGTGATGGATGCACTTCGTCCATTCAATGTTCCGCCGGGAGATTACATGATGCCTTGCGTTTCGGATTCAAATGAAATGAAATCACCGGAGTTCATGGAGAAGATAAAGAAAGGTCCTGTCTGGATTATATCTGCCAGGCCCAACGGCGAATGGCAGATGGCAAAACCTCTTATTCAATGGTTCATCTTTTTGCTGGTTGTTGGAATTTTCGCCGCATATATTGCAAGCAGGGCATTGCCTATCGGTGCACATTATTTACAAGTATTTAGATTTGTCGGCGCTTCGGCATTCATGGGGTTTTCATTTGCGTACGCACCAATATCAATTTGGTTTGGCCGTTCGTGGAGTTCAACAATTAAGATGATGATTGACGGATTAATCTATGCTCTTGTAACCGCCGGAATTTTCGGCTGGCTCTGGCCGCAATAAAAATTATGGGCTCTATTCCCCCTCCTTAATTAAGGAGGGGGAGACAGGGGGAGGTCAAATAATTCTTGAGTGCTATTTATTGTTTTATTAAGTTGTATAAAGTTTGCTGTATTGTAAATGCACTATCATGAGACTGTTGACGATGATAATTTATCTTAAATTTTTTCTATTATCTGTTTTATTAATTTTTTCATTTTCACCGCAAAAAATTACTGCCCAAAAAACTGCAGCTACCACAAAGCATCCATTTGGCGGGGTCATTGATTCAATTCGAACTAAACAAGATCGTGGTAAAGCAAAATATAATTTTCTTAATCCAATTAATTTTAAAGAATCAATCATCAATGAAGAAATTAATCTTGTATCATCACATTTTTACAAAGAAGTAAATTTTAACAAAGCTATCTTTCAAGAAAGAATTTTTTGGGATAACTCGGTTTTCCATGAAAAAGCAAATTTTTTGGAAACAAGATTTGAAAATAAAACCAATTTTGATGGAGTAAGATTTATTAAAGAATCTAGTTTTCATGGTACTATTTTTAAAAATTATACTAGTTTTAATACAACTATATTTTTAGATGAAGCCGGTTTTGCCAATACACATTTTCATAAATTTGTTGATTTTACATTTGATAGTTTCTATGTTGTTGCAAATTTTAGTTATGCAAAATTTGATAGTACCGCTGAATTTATTGTTACTAGTTTTTCAAAAGGAGCTCATTTTAATAATACTTGCTTTAACTACCCTCCTGTTTTTGACTGTTTCTTTGATGGAATCGCTGATTTCAGAAACGCACATTTTTATTGTTCACCTGATTTTGGCTGGACACAATTTAATTTTAATTTGTTACTTGAGAATGCCTTATTCATTGAAAAGCCACTATTTAAAAATAATTTAATTCAAGGGATACTTGATCTAAGAGGGACTCAATTCCAACAAGGTGTTGACTTCAGAACTACAAACTTTGATTCCACAAAGGTAATATTCTTTAACAATCAAACTTACTTCTCAAACGGAGAACTATGGGTTAAATGGAATAAAATAAGAGACAAGCTAATATTTCACGATGAGATAAATTCTACAAGGGGCCTTACTCCATTTTTTCGACCATACGATACAGTTGATTATATTATCCATAGTGGAGATAGCGTAAAAGA
>CAZRMG010000224.1:0-5388 GCA_964601095.1 uncultured Melioribacteraceae bacterium
CTTCGGTAAAAATTATCTGAACCGGCAGATTTGTCAGCCATTACTATATGTGTTAATTCATGACTCATAAGCCACTGGAATCTTTCATTAGCCGGCATTACATCGAATGTAAATTCAAACGGCGCTACATTGATGAGTACTAAATTTCGTGGAATGGTAATAGCCCCGGCGTTTCCTATGTCGGCGAAATCATTAAGAAAAACAGTTACTTTTTCCTCGTTCTGATAATCCCAGTATTTTTTATGAAAAGAAAACATACTTTCAAAAGAAGCGGCAACGTGAGGAGCCAGGTAATCGTATGATTTTCCGATGTAGATTATTTTCGCGTTTTCTGTTTCCAGTTTATAAAGCTGAGAGTAAATACTGGTTGCGGGGAAAAATAAAAGAACAAACAGTAAACAAATCTTAATAGTAAAAGCATTTTTCATACATGAACATCTCTTTTATTTAATGCAAGATATTGATTTTTATCTGTGACTAAAACAAAAATTTGTTTTTAAGTTATTCCACAAAATAAATCACCCCTTCGAGACTAATCAAAGGGGTGGCAAATAAATCAATCAGGACGGTCAGTATTTGCGAATGTTACTTAGAAAATTCCAACCTTTTCTTTGTTTCTGAGATCTGAGAATGACTGCATGGATTTAGCGAAAAATCCGATAGGTCCGAGTGTTGTATTAAAAAGTGATTTCTGATTTCCGATGACTCCAATACCTTGTTTTGAAAAAACATAATTGTTTTTTGATGCAATAATTCCCAAACCTTCCTTATTCAGGATCGTACCCAATTTTTTGTTGTTCATTGCAGCGGCAACTGAAGCAGTGTAAACAATAGGTCCCAGATCATCTCTATTCTTTTGAACATCTGCGGCTTTAAGTCCCAGCGAACTCTTACTGAAGACATAATTGAGTTTATCGGAATTCGCATATCCGAGTTTTTCCTTGCTCAATATTGTTCCGAGTTTATCTTTGGCCTCTACAACATATTCAGGGCCGAATTTTTCTTTGTTTAGTATTGTTCCAAGTTTTTCTTTGTTTAGTATTGTTCCGAGTTTTTCTTTGTTGAGTACTGCAAGATGATCAAAGTTGGTTATTACTCCTAATTTCTCTTTGGATTCTACAGTTGATTCTATATCAATGGGGCCGAGTTTATTATTAAGCTGTCTGTTGAGAAGAATAGAATTAATCACATTGCTGTTCAGAGCCAGATTCATTTTTGCCTCGTTACCCATAGCTAAACCCCATGCGGCAATAGAGCCAAGCATTTTTTCGCGCACCTCTATAATCGAATTGGTTTTTTCTTTTGTGTCGGCTAATAATGATAACTTTTTATTTTCAATAATCCCGGTGAGATTTACGAATAATGAATCAACAACTTTTCCTTTTTCTTCGAGATTTGCGAGGAACGTTGAGAAGTTGATTAAATTATTCTGAATGTCGATAGACATGTTAAGTGTATCTTTAGTATAATATTTGTATAACAATTCTTGCGTCTCAGATACAGTTGATAAATTATTATTCATGAATTGGGCTAACAACTTTAACTCTTGTAATTGTTGAGTTAATTTTTCATTTGATTTGTACTTTGTTTTTGAGAGGGCATTTTCCCACTCATTGAAATCATCGTTTAACCCGGCAAGAAATTCCTGGTAACTCTCAAGCGCTATGATCGCTATCTTTAATGCTGTTGTATCTTTCAAGAATTCGTTCCTAAGAATGATATCTTCCTGGGTTGTTTTACTGTTGCGGTACTTATCAACTTTGCCAATCGTTCCGGTGCTTTCAGATTCATCTACAGGTGGATAATATTGCGATACTATCAAAATGGCAACTAATACTATTACCGCTAATGCAATAATTAATGCTTGTTTCTTTTTCATTTTTTAACCTATTGATTATTTTTTGATCTCTATTTTTACATTTGATAAAGCCGTTGAACCGCTGTAAAATGAAGCCAGCACACTGCTGGGATTATTGTGAATATATTTGAAAAATACTAAATAATGATTGGACCCTACATTTGATAAATGTATTGAATTATCACCGGATGAAAAATTTCCGTTGTTTCCAGAACCAATGTTTTTAACTCCGTATAACGAAAGGAGAGTGTTATTATAACGCAGATTACAGTCAATTATTTCATCTGTTTTTGCATGAATATCCATAATTACCACTTCGGGCATATATTTAACATCAATACTGCCGATAAGTGGAGGAGTATCCATGGAATATGTTTCGTTGTAACTATTACCTGAAATTGTACCGGTCAGAAAAGAATCATCGATTTGATTTTCGGAAGTTTGCAATAAAAATACTGCTGCCGTCAATAGAACGCCGAAGGCAAATGTTATGGCGTAACCGATTTTTGCGCCGGAAAAAATTAAAGATAATTCCTTCCTAATTTTAATTGCCATACTTGAATTCCTATTTTGTTTGAGTATTTTATTCATAATTGCATCTTGAAGATTAATGTTCTGATAACCGGGTTTAAGCGATTCTAGATCTTCAAAAGTAATTTTCATAGAGTTGAAGTATTCTTTGTTCTTTTCATCCTTCAATAAAATGTTAAGAGTGGATTCCTCTTCCGGCGTAAGCAGGTTATCTATGTATTTATTAGTCAGTTCCGTTAATAATTTATTTTTCATTTCTCATTCTCTCTAAAGATACTCGTAAGATATCGCGGGCTATATATAATCTTGATTTTACTTTTGCTGGCGGTATGTTCAAGATTTCGGCGATTTCATCGTAACTGAGTTCTTGATAATGTTTCAAAAGAATAAGGGATTTGTATTTATCGTCAAGTTTATTAATTGCTTCCTTAATTTTGCCTGCGGTTTCTCTTTTTTCAACATCTTCAAAAGGCGAATAAATGCCCATCCCGGTTTCTTCGTTTAATTTTTCAGTAACTGTTGAATGCTTTTTATTGTTTAACGATTCATTGAGCGTAATTCTATATATCCAACTGAAGAACTTTTTGTTGTTATCGAACTTTCTCAAATTTCGGTAAGCTTTTATGAAAGTATCCTGGGTGATATCTTTTGAAATGTCTGAATCATGTGTAATCTGCCAGGCAAGATTATACATTTTATTTTGGTATTTTTTTACAAGCATGCCAAACGACTCGGTTTTTCCATTTAGTGTTTCAGCTATCAATCTGTTATCTTCTTCTATCATAAATACAACCGGGTTTTGAAAAAGTTGGAAAACATTTTTTACCCCCGAAAAAAAATAACTTTGATTAGAAATCGCAGTACGGAAAAAATCAACTAAAACAATGCTTGTAGAGTCGCTAATTATCAAAAATCTCATAGAGACTTTACTAAAAGTAATGATATTTTACATACAATTCTTTGTGGATATAAAATTCATTGCGGATAATGTATCCTCTCAAAAAATAATTTGATTAACAGACTCTAGCTTTTTCTATAAATGTTATTCCAGATTATTATATTAGAATTGATTTACAATATTTTGGGGATATTTATGGATGTCGAAAAAGAATTCGACTACAAGTCAATTTTTGAAGAGACAGTTGAAGCTATAATTATAACCGATGGTTCATCGGAAAAAATAATTGATATTAACAAGGCCGGTTGTGTGTTGCTGGACGGTAAAAAAGAAGAATTAATCGGGGATTATATATACAATTTTCTAAGAGATGGAAATTCCGTTGAGTCTTCAAATTCAATTTCTCAAATTACAATGTTCGGAAGTGTTCTTTCCAACAAAAGTGTTAAAAAAAAATCCGGACAATTAATTCCCGTGGATATGACTATAAATACTTTTAGCGATAACTCCGTCAATTATGTTATGACAACATTGAGGGATGTTACTGAAAGAATAAAATACGAAGATAAAATTGTTGCTATGAATGATGAATTAAAATTATTGAATGCAAACAAAGACAAATTTTTTTCCATAATTGCACATGATTTGCGAAATCCAATATCTACTTTGATATGCTTTTCGGAACTAATGACCAACAATAATGAAGATGTTGCCGAGGAAGAAACCCGACATTTTTTTGATATGATAAAAAATATTTCGAAAGCAACATATGAATTGCTTGATAACCTTCTTAACTGGGCAAGGGTTCAAACAAAAAATATCGAGATGGATAAAAGTTTATTTGATCTGCATCTTCTTGTTAACAAAATAATTGAAGTGCTGAGGCCCTCGGCTGATCTAAAGACAGTTAACATTATTAATTCTGTTACGCCCGGTTTTCAGATATTTGCGGATGAAAACATGATTAATACAATTATAAGAAATCTTGTTTCAAACAGTATTAAGTTTTCACCCCAAAAATCTAATATAACTATTAAAGCCGAGCAAAATAATTATCAATTAAACATAGCTGTTATTGACGAAGGCGTAGGCATGGACGGAGATTATATTAAAGATCTTTTTAAAATTGATGTTTATACTTCTCGTAAAGGCACAAATAACGAAAGCGGGACCGGTTTAGGTCTTATACTTTGCAACGAATTTGTTAAACTTCACAAGGGAAAAATTGAAGTCCATAGCGAGATCAATAAAGGATCGGAATTTATAATTCAAATACCAAAAGAAAAGTAAATAAAGAATTATAACTCGAGATGATTTTATTGTTTTATGATTTCATCCGCCGTTTTCTGAATGTGAAATATTGAACTAAATCCTGCTATTTCAAAAACTTCCTTAATATAATCTTTCACACAGCAGATATTTAATTTTTCTCCCATGCTATCAAGCAATTTAGCGGCGGCAAGGAATACCCTTAATCCCGAACTGTTTATATAATTCAATTCTTCTAAATTTATTAAGATGTTTTTATTTCCTTGTTCAATAATCCCCATTAATTCTTTTTCAAGTATTAGCGAAGAATTGGTATCTAATCTTCCGTCTAATTTCAATTCGGTGTAATTACCTTTTATATTGGTCTCAATTTTCATTCTTATCTCCGTTAACTAAGATGCTTTTAATAATTGTGAGAATGTTCTTATTCTCTAATCTTTCGTAAAATAATTTATCAGCCATGCGTTTTACTAAATGGATACCCAATCCGCCTATTTCTCTATCATCGATAGAAGCATTAATGTTTACCTCTTCAATTTGAAGCGGATTAAATTCATCCCCATCATCAATTATTCTGATGATAATTTCATCCCCCTTTTTCTCGGTAAGAATTTCAATGATATGTATTTCTTTATCGGGATATGCATAATTAATAATGTTTACAAATAATTCATCCAGAATTAGATTTAATTCAAAAAGGATTTTATCATCAAGTCCATTTTCGTTGCAGAATCTTTCGATAAACGAAGTAATTTCTTTAAGATTCTCCGGTTTATTCTCAAGTGCAAGTTTATTCATAGTGAAAAATTATTTTGGAGTTAATATATCTAAT
>CAZRMG010000225.1:0-5378 GCA_964601095.1 uncultured Melioribacteraceae bacterium
GATGAAATACGCGTGGCGACAATTTCAAAACATAAAACACACGCCGATAATAAAAATAAGCCGAGGTTTACTTTCTTTATGTTATTCATTAATTCCGATTAGAGATAGATTATTTTTGTATTCAGCTTCGTTAACAGATACTATAATTTGATAAAACACAATTATAAAGAAATAGTAAATTGTATCTGATTACTAATTATTTACCTGATTCAGTATTTGTTGTTTTAAACTTTTCGCTTCCGGATATTGTGGATTCACCGTTAGGCATTTATTGATTGTTGTAAGCGCAGTATTAAAATCTTTTTTGTTTGAATGCGCTAATGCAAGATTATATAAAACCACCGGATCTTCCTGATTTGATTTTAAAGCTTCATTTAAATGCCTAATAGCATTGTCATAGTTTCCGATACACATTGCAAGGAGACCGTTTCTTTTTGGAGTATAATCATCAAGATTAATTTTCTTTTGATCGTAAAAAAATCTGAGAGCGCCGTCAAGATCCATTAGGAATGGATATTGGTCGATCAAAACATTCATGTATTTCAGATACTCTTTTACATTGTCATTTCTTAAATAATATGTAGCAGCAATCAGATGTGCATCAACCCATGACACTTTATTTTCTATTCTAATCATGGCAAGTGAATCGATAATATCTTTTGGTTGAAAAAGTTTAGCGAAATCTTCTTGCTTAAACTCAGATATTGCAGCTCTTTGTTTAACATATGGCCAATCTGTCTTAAGTAACTTAATATGATAATTACCTAAAACCGAATCGAATTTTGTAAACACAAAATTTGCTTTTGTAAGACTATCTTGCCGGTAAAAAGAAATTTTAGCGTTTTCTGTTTTAGGAAGATATCTTTGCTTTTCCATAACTTCATAGAAGGCCTTGCCGATTAGCTGATAACCCTCAACATTTGGATGTAGATGATCAACAATCAAGTTGTTGCCAACAACTCCTCCCGGACTAACAGAATCAAATATCAAATCTATCGGGGCAATTGCTACTTGAAACTCTTTTCCTAATTGGTCTATTACTTCATTTATTTTTTGGGGGGCCCTAAATCTGAGTGCGTCAAGTTCCTTTGCCAGTCTGAAAAGTGAATCGGCTTTTATAAAATTTTTATTATTAAACTCCTTTTCGGCTTCTTCAAAAACCTGATCGGCTGATTTATTACCCGGTGTATCAACCGAAATAAATGGTTTCTGATCTTTTAAATTGCTAACTACTCTTCCCAAAATTATTGGGACACCTCGATCGTTAACTTTTTGTAAAATATCTGAAAGGTTGTCTTTGAATTGTTGAATACCTGAATTGAACTCTTCAGAGTCCAGTAGTATGTGTTGCTCCTTAGCCATTCTGGACATCATTGTGCCTGACGGTTCATTATTATCTGATGCAAATAATGATGTAACCCAGGCAATTGAGTTCCGCACCAATTGAGTTATTTTAAAATCATTCAAGTACAACATCATTTTGATTAATGCACGCGATGAACCAAATGATTGAACGGATGCAACACCAAGCGCCCCGTAGTATTCATTATGACCTGCATAAATCAAAATTAAGTCCGGTTTTTGCTTAAGTACGCCCGGCAACAGGTCTAATACAGTGTAAGAATTCACTGCAGTCATACTAATATTAACAACCTCAATTCTTGTGTCGGGGTAAACAATTTCAAGTCTTTTCTTGATATATCTTGAAAAAGATCCCATAGGATTGTAGGGAAAACCCTGGGCGCTGCTTCCGCCTAAAACAAAAATTCGAAAAGAATTTTCCTTTTTATGTTGGTCAAAAACATCTTCAATAGTATTGGGATTGAAATTGCTGCCCGTAAAGTATTTTCTGCCAATATCCGGATTTATAATAAATTTCTCTTGCCCTGCATCAACCCATTGTTCAAAATTGTATCCATAGTCTATCGCTCTTAAAAAGAATTCCAGAAAAACTAAAAATAACAATGGGATTAAAATCAGTATTACATAAAACCATTTAGGTGCTTTTTTTTCAGGGACTTCAGTATTTGTCTTTATTTCGCTATTTGAATTGTTATCTTTTTCGGGAGATTGATTTATAGAAGACTGATTTTTCTCAGTAATAATTTTTTTCTTGCTATCTCTGCGGTTTTTCAAAATCAGTCTCTATGTATTAACAATGTTGAATATATCTTTTCTGTTATGTTTTATTTCAACGATATGAGTTTTGCTAAAACCTCTTCATTGATTACCGGTTTATATTTGGTTTTTAATCTTTCTTCAACTTCCTTTGCTATTACATTTCTATGATAATTTTTAAAGTCCTCTGTTATCGAATTTCTTACATCATCATATGTTAACTGTTTTTCGGGACGTATATGATAACATTTTATTATCGCAAATTTAGTTTGACCGCTTTCATCTTCAAAGCTTATAATATTCGATACTTCGGATTCTTTCATCTCAAAACCAACTTTGCTAAAAGTAGGTTTTTCATTATTGATAAATGATTTAATTTCACCATTTCGATCTTTAATATATGTTTTCACCAAATAGCTGCCGGTTACTTTCTCAAATGGAGTTCCATCTTTAATTTTAGAAGCTGCTTTTTCCGCTTCCGTCTTTGTAGGGAAAACCATCACAAACAAATTTCTTTTCTCTAATTGGTAAAATAAAGTATCTTCATTTACATTAAAGAATTCATGCAGCGCCTCATCTGTAGCTTCGGGTATTTTTGCTTCTATTTGAGTCTGGTTGTACAAAAAGGCGATTTGAGTTTTTAAAGCAGGGTTTGTTGTAAACGGATTAAATATGTTTTTTTTAAGTCCCAGAGATTCGGCTTTTTTTACGATAAAGTCGGTACGCAAAGCTTCAAGAATAAACTTTTTTATATCTTTTTCATTAGCATCTTTGGGATCTCCCATCACTAAAATGTTATCTAATAATCTTAAGAATTCGTTATAATCAATAGTACCTTTTTCATATGTTAAAATGATTTTATTCTCGTCTTTTTCTAAAGCGGTATTAATAATTTGTCGGTATTCACCTTTATAAAAATTGGAAATATTAGACCACTCAACTATCTGTTGCACTGCGGCACTATCCCATTTCAACTTATTTTCATCTATCAATCCTTTTATTTCTTTTTCATATTCCTGGATACTTGTATTAGCATAGGACTTTTTCAGATCGGAAATAATTTCGGTTTTTATTGAATCGAAAGGTTCTAAACTAATTTTATTAATATCTGTAACCTTCACAATCATAAATGAATTGTCTGAATTCAAAACTCGTATATCGTTTTTATCTAAATTAAAAATCGTGTTACCAAATGAATTTAATTGACTTTGCTTCCAATCAACCGGAGGCATATAACCATTATTCATTAATGAAGCTTTGTTCTGAGAGAATTTTTTGAGCAGGGTGTCAAAATCTTCACCATTATCAATTTTAGATTTAATTTCCAATGCTATTTCTTTGAGCGAATCAAGTTGCTTTTGTGTAGCGTTTGAAGGTTTGTTAAGTTCTATTGCCCTATAAACAACTTCTTTATCCATAATCCCGTATGCTTTTTTTGCGGATTCTTCATTTGCATATTTACCTAAATAT
This sequence comes from uncultured Melioribacteraceae bacterium, assembly GCA_964601095.1. Taxonomy (GTDB): domain Bacteria; phylum Bacteroidota; class Ignavibacteria; order Ignavibacteriales; family Melioribacteraceae; genus JAEWUC01. Next base: position 3,589 of record CAZRMG010000225.1, read on the forward strand.
TGAGTTTCAAAATATTCCGAAACCAACTCTTCGTTTATTATTCTGCTTATACTTTTAATTAATTCTTTGTCTTTGTCCAAACCTTTCTCAAAAAAGTCTATACGTTTAAATTGATTAACGAGCAGATCATTCAAAGCGTTATTATAAATATCTGCTCTTTCGCGAAATTTTTTATAGTATAACCAATCTTTCACATATTGATTTAACTCTTCAATTGTGACAGTCCTGTCTTTATCATACTTAGCAATAACATTGCCGCCTGGGGATTGATTAAAGCTGTATCCGTTACCAAGAAATAATAAAATAAGTAATGAAACCAGAAGTATGAAATTTCGCATCAATTTTCTCCTGCAATTATGATATATATTTTTAACGATTTATGAATTTCAAAATACTAATGTCAACGACAATTAAATAGATTTCAGTGTAAAAGATGAAATTGAATATTACGATTGTGTAAATATATCCCTTTATATAAACAAAACCCCGGTAGAAAATCTGCCGGGGTTAAGTGTGTAAAAAAAATGCTCTATATTATTTCATTAGAATCATTTTCTTTGATTGGCTGAAGTTATCGCTTTGCAATGTATAAACATAAACACCGCTTGCAAGTTTAGAAGCATCAAATGATACTTCGTATTTTTGTGCAGCCATAAAGCCATCAACTAAAGTAGCAACTTCCTGTCCTATAACATTATATACTTTAAGAGAAACATTACCTGCTTTAGGAAGTGTGAAGTTAATTACTGTAGTTGGGTTAAATGGATTAGGATAGTTCTGCATTAATTCAAATTCTGTTGGTATGCCGCCTAATTCTTTAACTGAAAGAACTGGTGTTCCATTATTCCAAGCGGTTACTAATGCATCATAGTATTGAGCATGATTAGCAAGGAATGTAGCTTTTTCAGCCGGGAACCAGTTCAAATCGCCAACAGGTAAACCATCTGTTCCGCCAGCTTTCAAATCAGCATCGCTGTATGAAAGGTCAACTGGAATTGGCCAATCTGAATAAACAAAGTTTTCTTCGCCAACACTTGTTACTCTCCAATCCGGGAGTACAACTGTAGAAGTGGTATCGTTTGCTGCAAGAACATATTCTTTTAATATATCAACTTGATCTGTTAAAAGGTCTGCAGGGTTGGTGAAAGCCGGTAATTTGTCATACCAGACGCCTTCGGTCATGTATGGATAATTTGCAGCATCATCAAACAATGCTTTTGTTCTTGCATTCATTTTCATAGACTGGTTTGTCCATGTAGTAAAACCATTGATAGGAATAGCGTTAGCATCAGCGCCTAAATTAGATACTCTGGCATCCCAGTATGCAACGTTAGCTTCAACTAACCATTTTCTATCAACCTGTTCCATTGTTTCCGGTAATAAAGCAACGTCAATAATACCCTGTGGTACGCCGTCATAAGCTTGCTCGGCTACGTCTTCAGTCACATTTGGTCTAAAGGGTTGTAAGTTGCTGTTAACAAATATATTATTTGTTATGATATTGTTGCTTTGAACGCCCTGTGTTTCAAAAATAACATTTGTACAGTTAATGAATGTGTTATGGTTAACATAAATAAAGTTTACAGGATAATTTCTGAATTTGTAAATATAACCCTGAGCCATAATATGAGTGTTATTTTCGACGAACATTGTATCGGTATTATTATCAACATTATCATAAACACCGCCGTTACGTCTGCATTCGCGTCCGCTCATATTTACGAAATAGTTGTCTTTGAAATACAACTTTGTTCCCGAGGCGGAATTAGACTGAACAAAAACCCACCAGT
>CAZRMG010000226.1:0-5377 GCA_964601095.1 uncultured Melioribacteraceae bacterium
CTTCGCAAAACCCATAACCAAAATCCAACAGGCGTTAAAGGTTGTATTATTGCAATCGGAAGCCGCACAGATACAACTCCCTTTCTTCCTAAAATAATACTTCCAACATTGGTAATAGTCGGTTCGTTCGATAAGTTAACTCCCCCACCGCTTATGCGTGCAATGGCAGAAAAAATTCCGGATTCGGAATTTGGAATTATTCCTCGTGCTGGACACATGACTCCGCTAGAAAATCCTGATGCGGTTAATGATTTGATTGTTGGATTTTTGAAAAGAAGAATATTATAATTTGTAGTGGAGGAAAGATTTGCCTCCATTACGATAAAATTTCTAATTTGTCAATTTATCAATCGGCTTAAAATTCTTGTCAGGTTTGGCGGTTTTTACTTCCTGTGTTTTCTTTCTTTCAGACGGTACAGCACTCTCAATAGGTTTATAATTTTCTTCCACCTGTGAATTTATAGTATGTGAACTAACAGGTATTTTAATTGTCGAGTTCATAACACTATCAATCGGTTCAAAATTTGTATTCGGTTCCGGTTTTGCAATTTCATTTTTCTTTTGAATTTTAATTTCAGGCAGGTTGTTTTTTATTTCGTCAATCTTGCTTTCGACTTTAAATCTGTAAAACCAAATATCATTAAGCCAGCCAACGCTTGATGCAACAGAGCCGAATGTTAAAACAATAGCACAGAACACGGGAATAATATAACCCAATATCCAGCGCACAAACTTAGCATAAATTCCGGCTTCGATACTCGCTACAATTCCCCCGACTTCTTTTTTCAATGCTTTAGCGACTGCACCTGTTTTTCTTGTGGTGAGAATTATTGATATCGCGAGAAGCCAGCATATTATACTGCCTATTGAAAAACCTGCGGCGGATAATGAAGATGAACCCGAACCGAGCGCTCCGACAATTACCACAGTAAAAAAAACTAAAAATATCGCAAGACGCCTATCGATTGCTTTTTCGAGAAATGCCAATTCTTCAACACCGCTGCTGTCGGCATTAATATTTCCAACTTGATTATAATTTCTAGAAAATCGAGGCATATTTTCACTTAATAAAAATTAACTGTATGATCTACAAATTTTCCGTTCTCGTAAACGAACTTTGCACTGAAAAATCTATCCTTCATCAACCACGGAATAAAAATCGAATCGCCTTCCCATAAATTCAAATCAAGAAGGTTTTCATCTGCAATCCATTCAAGCTTGCCTTCATGAGAATCAATTAATTCACCGTTGAATTCACTTGCGGTAAAAAGAAAAACATACCAATCTTTTTTACCGTCGAACATGGGGAACGTAATAAATCCATGAAGCTTCGGATTTATAATCAGCAAACCGCTCTCCTCTTTAACTTCGCGGATTACGCACTCTTCGGGAGTTTCTCCGTGTTCAAATTTACCGCCGAGCCCGTTCCATTTTCCTTCGTGAAAGTCGTTCTTCTTTTTAATGCGATGAAGCATTAAAGTTTTATTTTCACTTCTAACATAACAAAGAGTTGCAAGCTGCAAGAAATTTTTCCCTTCTAAACTTTATTGTTTTTATATCAAGGATTAATTGATTCAGAAAGTATTTCAGAAATTTCATCAAGTTCATCAAGAAACCATTTTACTTTTTCCGGCTTCGCGCGTTTACTGTCGCGTACCAAAGCAAGCCAAAGTTTACATTCATTTGCGGATTTAAGTGAAAGCGATGTGTAATTGTTCAAATCTTTTTTAGTTGTAGCCGCAGTCGCTTCGATGTAATTGCTTATAACATTTGTGCCGCAGCTAAAAAGTTCATCACCTATTCTCTGCGATACATTATCCTTCGGCAGATGATCGATAAACTCGATAAGTTTTAACGTAAAAAAATAAAGACGCTTTCTAAATTCCCCGCGGTGAGTTTCTTTAGCCAAGTTGTCTCCTATTTGCTCATTCCAAGATAAACGTCTTTTAACAAATAATTTTTTACGTAATCCGAAACACCTTCGTCAACATTCATTATCCGTTTATTATAACCGGCGTTTCTAATCTTATTAAGATTTGCCTGCGTAAAGTACTGATATTTTTCGCGTATATCTTCAGGCATTTCTGTAAACTCAATATTCACAGGCTTACCAACGGCATTGAACAAAGCAGTAACGAGTTCAACCCATGTTTGTGCTTTGCCGGTTCCAACATTGAATAATCCGTTTACGTTTTCATTCTCAAGAAAGTACAAAGTCATATCAACGGCATCTTTCACATAAACAAAATCTCTTTTCTGCTCGCCGTCTTTATACTCCGGCTTATAAGATTTAAAAAGTTTTACTTTACCAACGTCGCGTATCTGTTCAAAAGCTTTGTGAACAACACTGCGCATATCTCCTTTATGATATTCATTCGGTCCATACACATTGAAATATTTCAGTCCGACAACCTTATCCGTCATTGCATTTCGCTTAATCCACAAATCAAAAAGATGCTTTGAATAGCCGTACATGTTTAACGGTCGCAATACATTTAATTTGGATTCATCGTCATCGTAGCCGTCGAAACCGTCTCCGTAAGTTGCCGCCGATGATGCATAAATAAACCGCACGTCGTTTCCGAGCGAAAATTTTGCCAGTTCTTGCGAATAATGAACATTGTTATCCATCAAGAAGTCTGCATTTTTTTCCGTAGTGGCAGAACATGCGCCTAAATGTATTATCGAATTAACTTTGAATGGAACCGTGCGTTGAAGTACCATCCCCATAAAATCATCTTTATGCACAAAATCCGAATAGTTCAGCCCGTTAAGATTTTTCCATTTGTCATCTTTGCCGAGTTCATCGACAATAATAATTTTATCGGCGCCCAATTGATTCAACTTCCAAACCACTGCACTTCCAATAAATCCAGCCCCACCGGTTACAACTATCATATCGTTCTCATTTATTTATTATATTTGAGCGAAAATTAATGAGATATTTTTTTGAATCAAAACTTCTAATGCTTTGGACGAAGAAAATATCTGTTTAATCAGTGTCGTTGCTTTTGGATTCAATCTTGTCGTTCTAAGTTTATAATGAATAAGATCAGGCCAAAACTGGCAAATAGTAATATCCTATCACATTCATGAAAGAAATATTTTGATGGTTAACATGTTCAATAAACTAAAAAAACTTTTAGAAGAAAGAATTTTAATGCTTGATGGGCCGAAAGGAACATTAGTACAAAGCTATAAATTATCAGAAGCCGATTTTAGAGGTGAAAGATTTAAAGATCATCCTGCAGATTTAAAGGGCAACAACGATATTCTCGTTCTTACTCAACCTGAAATTATTAAAGATATTCACCGCGCACATTTGGAAGCCGGTTCCGATTTTGTTGGAACGAATACATTTAACGGTACTGCAATTTCTCAATCCGATTACAAGACAGAGCATTTGGTTTATGAAATAAATTTTGAAGCGGCTAAACTTGCACGTGAAGCTGCGGATGAGTTCACAAAAAAAAATCCGGATAAACCAAGATTTGTTACAGGCTCTATGGGTCCGACAAATAAAACATTATCAATGTCGCCCGATGTGAATGACCCCGGTTACCGTGCCGTAACATTCGATCAAATTAAAGATGCATATATTGAGCAGGCACGCGGCTTGATTGACGGTGGTGCTGATGTTCTTTTAGTAGAAACAATTTTCGATACTCTCAACGCAAAAGCTGCTGTTTATGGAATAATGGAATATTGCGAGCAGACAGGCAAAGAAATTCCGGTAATGATTTCAGGTACAGTTGTCGATCAAAGCGGAAGAACTCTTTCGGGGCAAAACACCGAAGCTTTTTGGATTTCGATTTCGCATACAAAAAATTTATTAAGTGTCGGATTGAATTGTTCACTCGGACCTTCACAGATGCGCCCATATATAGCTGAGCTTTCTAAAATTGCAAATGTTCCGATTAGTATTTATCCAAACGCGGGCTTGCCGAATGAATTCGGCGGCTACGATGAATCACCGGAAGCAATGGCTCGCGTACTTGAAGATTTTGCGAAGCTCGGTTATTTAAATATTATCGGCGGATGCTGCGGCACAACACCCGATCATATCAAAGCATTCAGTGAAGTTGCAAAAAAATATCCCCCGCGTAAAATTCCCGAAGTTCAGCCGTATTTAAGATTGAGCGGATTGGAACCGTTGATTTATAGGCCTGAAACCAACTTCATAAATATCGGTGAACGCACGAACGTTACGGGCTCAAAAAAATTCGCAAGACTTATTAAAGAAAACAAATATGAAGAAGCATTATCCGTCGCTCGCGACCAGGTAGAAAACGGCGCCCAGGTTATTGATATAAATATGGATGAAGGATTAATCGATTCCGAAAAAGTGATGCCGAAATTTCTAAACCTCCTTGCCGCTGAACCGGATATTTCTAAAGTGCCGGTAATGCTTGATTCATCCAAATGGAGCGTTATTGAAGCAGGACTAAAATGTCTGCAGGGAAAAGGAATCGTCAATTCTATTTCAATGAAAGAAGGCGAGGAAATTTTTAAAGAACATGCAAGAAAAGTTTTAAAGTATGGGGCTGCTGTAATTGTAATGGCTTTCGATGAACAGGGACAAGCGGATACTTACGAAAGAAAAATTCGAATTTGTGAACGCGCTTATAAAATTCTTACTGAAGAAATCGGATTTCCACCGCAGGATATAATTTTTGATCCAAACATTTTTGCTATCGCAACCGGAATTGAAGAACACAATAACTATGCTGTAAATTATATAGAATCTATACGTTGGATAAAGAAGCATCTTCCTCTTTCAAAAATAAGCGGCGGAGTAAGCAATATTTCATTTTCATTCAGAGGAAATGATGTTGTGCGCGAAGCAATGCACTCGGCATTCCTTTATCACGCAATCGAAGCGGGAATGGATATGGGAATAGTTAACGCGGGGCAGCTTGCGGTGTATGAAGAAATCCCAAAAGAGCTTTTGGAAAAAGTTGAAGATGTAATTTTGAATAAACGACCGGATGCAACAGAAAGATTAACCGAATTTGCAAACACAGTTTCCAAAGGTGCTAAAAAGGAAATTGAAACCGAAGAGTGGCGAAATGCCCCGGTTGAAGAAAGATTAAAACACGCATTGATTAAAGGTGTTGTTGACTTTATCGAAAGCGATACTGAAGAAGCGCGGAAAAAATTTGAACATGCGCTCGATGTAATTGAAGGACCGCTAATGGATGCAATGAATGTTGTCGGCGATCTTTTCGGTTCCGGTAAAATGTTTTTACCGCAGGTTGTTAAAAGTGCGCGTGTTATGAAAAAAGCTGTGGCGTATTTAATCCCGTTTATTGAGGAAGAAAAATCCAAAGCTGGTGATACAAAATCCAATGGATTGATTTTAATGGCAACAGTAAAA
>CAZRMG010000227.1:0-5346 GCA_964601095.1 uncultured Melioribacteraceae bacterium
TTCCAAACCCAAAACCGGGCAGGGATTATACAATAATCCATTATGCGCCGGAGTTTACTTCATTGTGCCCTAAAACTGGTCAGCCGGATTACGCAACAATAATACTTGAATATATTCCTGATAAAATTTGCGTTGAGCTAAAAAGCTACAAGTTTTATTTGCAGTCATACCGCAACGACGGAATTTTCTTTGAAGCGGTAACAAATAAAATTTTAGACGACCTCTATAAAAAAATGAGTCCCCGCTACATAAAAGTTACGGCAAAGTTTAATACACGCGGCGGGATATCATCCGACATCGTTGTTGAAGAAAGAAAACAGCGCCGCAAAAAATACACATGACCATTTGTTGTTACTTCCGATTAATCTGTGGATAATAATTAATTTGTTAATTAACCAAATTTGCTTTAAAACATTTGCCACTAATTGCACAAATTTTCACTAAATAATTCGTGTTAATTAGTGTGATTTGTGGCTGATAAAAATTGGAGATAACATGGCAAAGAAAAATTTGAAACACAGCTGGGCGGAACCGTTCAAAATAAAAATGGTTGAGCCGATAAAAATGACGGACCGCAAACAACGCGAAAAATGTGCTAAGGAAGCGGGTTACAATACATTCCTTCTTAAATCCGAAGATGTTTATATTGATTTGTTAACCGACAGCGGCACAAACGCAATGAGCGATTATCAGTGGGCGGGCTTAATGATGGGCGATGAAGCTTACGCGGGCAGCAAAAACTTTTACACTTTATGGGATAACGTAAAAAAATATTACGGCATGCCGTACTTTGTACCTACGCATCAAGGCCGCGCTGCTGAACATATGATTTCCAAAATTATGATCAAACCGGGCGATTACGTTCCGGGCAACATGTATTTTACAACAACGCGCGTTCACCAGGAATTGGCGGGTGCAACTTTCGTTGATGTAATTATCGACGAAGCACATAACGCACAAAACCGTCATCCGTTTAAAGGCAATATCGATCCGCAAAAACTTATTGATCTAATTAATAAAGTCGGCGCAAAAAAAATTGCTTATGTAAGTATGGCAGGTCCGGTTAATATGGCCGGCGGTCAGCCGTTTTCGATGGCAAACTTGAAAGAGATTTCATCTATCACGAATAAATACGGAATTAAACTCTGGTTCGATGCAACGCGCGCAACAGAAAACGCGTACTTTATTAAAGTCCGCGAAAAAGGTTATGAGAAAAAATCAATCGAGCAGATTTTAAAAGAAATGTGTTCTTACTTCGACGGCTTGTGGGTAAGCGCTAAAAAAGATTTGCTTGTAAATATCGGCGGATTTCTTGCAACACGTAATAAAAAAGTTTATGAAGAAGCGCGCAACATGGTTGTTATTTACGAAGGACTTCATACATACGGCGGTTTAGCAGGGCGCGATATGGAAGCGATGGCGCGCGGTATTGAAGAAATGGTAAAGATAGAAAATATCAGTTACAGAATCGGTCAAATTGAATATTGCGGAAAACAACTTGAGAAATACGGAGTTCCGCTTGTTTATCCTTTTGGCGGACACGCGATATTTCTTGATGCAAAAAAATTCTTACCTCATTTAAAACAGGATGTTTATCCGGCACAGTCGCTTGCTTCGGAGCTTTACATCGACAGCGGCGTGCGCGGTATGGAGCGCGGTGTTGTTTCATCCGGGCGCGATCCGAAAACGGGAAAGAACAGATATCCTAAACTCGAACTTGTGCGTTTAACTTTTCCACGACGTGTTTACACGCAATCTCATATTGATGTTGCAGTGGAATCAATAGCTCAAGTTTACGAAGACAGGAAAAAAATAAAAGGTCTTAAAATGGTTTACGAACCTAAATATTTGAGATTTTTCCAAGCAAAATTTGTTAAATTGTAAACCAAATTATTACATTAGTATTAGTTTTTAAGACTACTCAATAAATCGGTGTGTAGGGGCGAGGTTACATCGCCCCTATTAATATATGATATGATAGAAGAAGCACTTAAACTCAAAGAAAAATTTTTTGAAGACCGTGATCAATTATTCAACGATTACGAACTTCTGAAAGATCCGTTTCAATTCAGCATGCGTTGGAGCGTTCTTGTTGAAGAATACATTCGCAGTGCTTTAAAAGAAATGAAATTGAATTGTGCCGTTGCTTCGGTTGGAAGTTTCGCCCGAAGAGAATTGTCCCCGTATTCAGATATAGATATTATGTTCATATTTGATAAAGTTGACGGCGGAAATCAATTGATAAAAGATTGCGTTACAATTTTGTGGGATTCCGGGATTGAAGTTTCGCATACTGTTCGTGATTATTCCGACATAAAGAAATTTTTAAAAGAAGACCTTCACGCATTTACACAATTTTTTGAAACACGTTTTATAATCGGCAACGATAAAACTTATAGTGAATGGAACGAAAAAGTATTAAACTCCTTAAATGATAATTACAAACGCATGTTGATTTATGAATATTTTGAAGATTTAAGAATGCGTTATCAAAAGTATGGCGATTCTGCAAAAGTTTTGGAACCAAATGTAAAATTCACCGCCGGTGGACTTCGCGATCTTCAAGTAATTGAATGGATTTATTGTTTGAAACACGGATTGATTCTTAACAGCCAATATGAGATAACTCAAACAGAATCATTCCTTGAAATATTAAAACAGGAAAAAATAATTGTTCCCCGTGCAGTTAACCGCTTGTTTGAAAGTTATAAAACATTATTAAGTACAAGAAATTATCTTCATATTGTTTCAGGACATAAAAATGATCGGCTTGAATTTGCCGATCAGGAAAAAATTGCCAAACTAATCGGATTCGGTTCGGGCAACTGGCAGCTATTTATGCGCAGGTATTTTGAGGCGTCAAACATTATTAAAAGATTTACGCGCACAATGATGAAACGCTTCGAAGAAGAAATCTCCAAACCGATTTCAGATTATTTATCAATTCGACTCGATGATGATTTTACGATCAAAGGAAATGTTATTTATCTCACTACGAAAATAGAATTAACAATGTCGGTTATACTTCGCGCATTTTATTATCGCGGATTGCACGATGGGAGATTCGATGAAAATTTGCGCGGCGAAATTATTGAAGCTGTAATTGATAATGAAGAAAGTCAAAACCTTGAACCGTCTTCTTCAGTATTCTTTAGAGAAATTTTAAGACTTCCCAAAAACGTTGGTAAAACGTTAAATGTTATGAATGAACTCGGCGTACTCGGTACATTTTTACCCGAGTTCCGGGATTTGATAGGTTTCTTCCAGCCGGGAGTTTATCATTGTTACACCGCCGATGAACATACTTTAATTGCACTAAATAATTTGGAAAGTCTTGCAGAAGAAACAACCTTTCTTGGTAAGTTATTCCAGGTACTTAAACAAAAAGATATTTTATACCTCGCTATTTTATTTCATGATATCGCAAAACCGATCAGTGTTTCCGGGCACGAAATTATCGGCGCTGAAATTGCGAACTCCGTTATGGAACGGCTCGGCTTCAGTCAGCCGGAAATACAATCCGTACAATTTCTCGTGCGTCATCATTTAACTATGGAACAAGTTGCTTTCAGAAGAAATCTTAATGACGCATCTACGCTTAATTCTTTCGCTAATTTGTTCCCTAATTCAGAACTACTTGATCTTCTCTATCTTGTAACTTATGCCGACTTATCAGCAGTTTCACCGGTTGTGTGGACGCAATGGAAAAGCGAGCTTTTATATGAACTTTATTTTAAAACGAAACGAATGATTGATGAACGAATAACCGGACAGGAATTACTGACATCGAGCATGGAAGAAATTATGAAGACTTCCGAACTATATGACGACGAAGCCGTTAAAGATCATATTGAGTTGATGGACGACCTTGGATATTTACAATATTTTTCTCCCGAAGAAATTAATCAACACATTGAAGAAATTGAAAAGGGCTCGCCCATTTCCGTCTTCTTCAAAGAAGATACAAGCTTTACATCTGTTACAATTATTACAAGAGACTCCGATGCGCTGCTTTCGCGTTTGTGCGGCGCCATTGCTATTAACGATTTGAATATTCACGACGCAAAAATATTTACACGTAAAGACGGAATAGTAATAGATAGTTTTAACGTTACCGATTTTAGAACCGGCGAGATTGTTGATAAAAACCGATACGAAAAAATTGAAAAGCATCTTGGCATGACGATTAAAAATGAATTGCAGATTTCAAAAGAATTCAGCAAAGTAAAATCAAAGTGGTGGCGGCTCGAAAGCAAATTGTTCAAAAGAAAAGGCAAAATTAAAATCGTTTTCGAAAAACACGATAAATACACTATAATTGATGTTTTTTCACCCGACCGTTTGGGATTGCTTTATCAGATTACGAAAAAGATGAACGAGCTTGGTCTTTCGATCTACTTTGCAAAGATTAATACTAAAGCCGATGATATTGTTGATTCGTTTTACATTCTCGACCGCTACAAAAAGAAGGTCTCGCCGAACGAATACGAACTAATAACCCACGAACTAACACTTACTATAGAAGAAATGTTATAGTTTTTTATTCCGCCTGAATAAAAACTTCCAACTTTCAAAAGATAAGTTTAGTTTTGAGATGCAATTTTTCTATTGTATTAATAGTGTATTTAAACAAAGAGGTAACAAATTGAATTTTATGAACAGAACAAATCCAATCGGTTTCTTTGATTCGGGAATCGGTGGTTTAACGGTAGTAAAATCGGTATCCCAAATAATGCCGAACGAAAACATAGTTTATTTCGGCGACACTGCACGAGTTCCGTATGGATCGAAATCCAACGAAACTGTTGTTGAGTATTCAATTCAAGCCGCGAATTTTTTATTGAGAAAAAATATTAAGCTATTAATTGTAGCCTGCAATACGGCTTCTTCCGTTGCATTGAAAGAACTGAGAAAGTTTTTAACAATTCCCGTTATCGGTATGATTGAGCCGGGTGCTAAGCTGGCCTTAAGTGAATCAAAAAATAAAATTATCGGTGTTATCGGTACACGGGCAACAATTAACAATAAAGCATATTCCACAGAACTAAAAAAACTTAATTCAAAAGTTAAAGTTTATGAGAAAGCATGCCCGTTATTTGTGCCTCTTGCAGAAGAAGGATGGATTAATCATAAAGCAACTGAAATTGCAGCCAAAGAATATCTTGTTGAATTAAAAGAGAAAAATATAGATAGCTTAATTCTCGGTTGTACACATTACCCGATATTGATGCCGGTAATCCAAAAAGTAATCGGTAAAAGTGTGAAACTGATTGATTCAGGTTCGCCGGCTGCTAAAATTGTGGAAGAATATTTAAACGGCAGGGGGTTACGAAATCAATCGGTACA
>CAZRMG010000228.1:0-5336 GCA_964601095.1 uncultured Melioribacteraceae bacterium
ATACAAACCAATACTAAAAAATGTTTCTGTTTACTAACCGATGTAATTTTAAATTTAATTGTCCATACAGTCAAGTCATAAATCAATAAGATTATTCTTTAATTTTAACAATCATCTCTACTTCAACGGGAGCGTTCAACGGAAGTTCGCTAACACCCACAGCGCTTCTTGAATGCTTGCCCGCATCGCCAAAAATTTGAACAACAAATTCAGAAGCACCGTTTGCAATTTTCGGCTGCGAGTGAAAACCAACGGCTGAGTTAACAAATACTGTAAGCTTTACAATCTGCTCTATTTTATCCAAATCCCCGAAAACTGATTTTACAGCGCTCAAACAATTTACCGCAGAAATCTTTGCGCATTCCATTGCAGCTTCTTCATTAACTTCATAACCCACTTTTCCTTCTTCCATTAATTTACCATTTTTCATCGGTAACTGTCCTGAAGTAAAAATAAACTCACCGATTTTTACAGCCGGTACATAAGCGGCAAGTGGTTTAGGTGCAACGGGTAATTCATATCCCAGTAAATCTTTAATTTTTTGTTCAATCATAAAATCCTCCAAATCTTGATTGTAAATATCGAAATTTTTTGGGAATGGATAAAGGAGTTGTTTATTTTTGTTTACAAAAACGGAGAAGACATGACCGGGGAAAAATTCGAAAAACTTTGGGAAATAATGAAATTATTGCGTAAAGAATGCCCGTGGGATAAAGAACAAACGCATGATTCCATAAAAGCCGCAACTCTTGAAGAAACACATGAAGTTATCGAAGCAATTGACCTCAAAGATTATAAAGAACTTAAGACCGAACTTGGCGATTTACTCTTACATATTGTCTTCCATTCTGCAATTGCAGAGGATAACAAAACATTTTCGATTAATGATGTTATAGATTCAATAACAGAGAAACTTATTCGTCGTCACCCGCATGTTTTCAGCGATGTTGTTGTCAACGATACGAAAGATGTAGTTAAAAATTGGGAAGAAATTAAGTTATCGGAAGGTCGAAATTCCGTTCTGGAAGGCGTTCCGAAAAATTTGCCGGGATTGGCACGAGCTTTTAGATTGCAGGAAAAAGCTTCTAAAGTCGGTTTTGATTGGGATAAAAAGGAAGATGTTTGGAAAAAAGTTATTGAAGAGATTGAAGAAATGCATGAAATGGAAAGAAATGGCGATAAAGAAAATTTAGAAGCAGAACTTGGTGATGTGTTTTTTGCTTTGACGAATTATGCGCGTTTTCTCGGTATTAATCCGGAAAATGCAATACGCCGCACTAACGAAAAATTTATTTCTCGTTTTAATTACGTCGAAGATAAGATAAAAGAAAGCGGCAGAAATATCTACCAATCAAATCTAGTTGAAATGGATAAGTATTGGGAAGAAAGCAAATCTGTTCTAAAGAGATGAATCTTGATGCTGGATTCTGGATACTAAATTCGGCATTCAAAATCTTAATACTAAATATATTCCTCTAAGCTTTCTTATCGCCGTTATAATGTTTTTCGTAGGCGTCGATTATATCTTTAACAAGTTTATGCCGTACAACATCGGATTTATCAAAATAAATAAATCCAACCCCGTCAACATTTTTTAAGATGTCTTTTACCTGCACAAGTCCGCTTTGTGAATATGTGGGTAAATCTATTTGAGTAATATCTCCTGTAATAATTGCTTTGGAATTTGGACCGAGGCGGGTTAAAAACATTTTCATTTGCATGGCGGTAGCATTCTGAGCTTCATCAAGAATAACGTAGGCATTATTTAAAGTTCTGCCGCGCATATATGCAAGAGGCACTATTTCAATAACACCTTTTTCCATATAATTTTTTAATTGCTCAGAAGGCAGCATTTCTTCAAGCGCATCATAAAGCGGACGTAAATACGGGTCAATTTTTTCTCTAAAATCACCCGGCAAAAATCCAAGACTTTCTCCTGCTTCAACCGCCGGTCGGGCTAAAACAATTTTTTTAACTATTCCTTTTTTTAATGCGGCAACTGCGAAAGCAACGGCCAAATAAGTTTTTCCGGTTCCAGCTGGTCCAATTGCAAAACAAATATCATTTTCACGGACATTCTTAATGTATGTAATTTGATTTGGCGTTTTAGCTTTAATTACATCTTTTTTGGAATAAAGAACTATGCTCTCAAATTCATTATCGCTAATGATTACTTTGCCCTGAAGTGTTAAATCGATGATTGTTTCTATATCTTTAGGCAAAAGTTTACCGGTTGTATTCAAAACAAAAATCATTTCCTTAAAAATTTTTTCTACGGCTTCAACTTCTTCGCTAACTCCTTGTACATAAACAACATCACCGCGAACTGTTATGTTTGTAGTAAAGCGTTCTTCAATAGGTTTTAGGTTTGAATCGTTAAAGCCAAGCAGCGAAACGAGATCAACACTTTCCAGTTTTATAATTTTTTCTATTTGCATCAGTTCACCCAATAAAAAAGCCCTTTTCACCTTACGATGAAAGGGGCTTTATATTAAATATCAAAAACACAGTTTAAAGAAACCTCAGAATTAATTACCAACATTTTGAGTTTGAGTAACAGGAGCCGGTTTGTAATTTCTTCTAATCTTATCATATTTAGCTTTTTCTTCTTCGGTCAAATTAGGAATCTTGAATATTTGTTTCGGGTAAATCAAATCAGGATTCTTAATTTGATCTCTGTTTGCTTGATATATCATTGGCCAAGCAAATGGATTTGCATAATGATCTTTCTTTTTAGCAATTCCCCAAAGGTGATCGCCTTTAACTACTGTGTAAGCGATTTCTGTCGGGGCTTCTTCCCATGCGTCCAATTTTCTTTGAAGTTGATTGTGAACTTTATCAAAAAATTCCGGCAAAGCAGAAATTTTATTTTTCTTTAATGCATCTAATTCAGCTTGGCGGTCAGCTTTTGGAGATTCTTTTCCGTCAATCTTCTTTTCCAAAGCATTAACCTGATTTCTAAAATTATCAACGTCGGCTTTTGTTGCACCAACTAATGCATAAAGTTCGCCGATACAATCATCATAAGTCTGCATTTTTTCTTTTGTAGCTTTTAAATCTGCAACTTGACTTTTTAATGAATTAAGTTCAGTTGTAAGTTCAACTTTAATTTGAGCAAGACGATTCATTTCGTTCTGCCATTCCTCTTCGGTCATATCTTTCAAGCGTTCAGACTGTGCAAAAGCAGAAGCTGAGAGGAGCAGAACCAAACCAATTACAGATAGATATTTGAAAACCTTCATTATTTCCTCCTTTGAATTAATAAACTTTTAATTACATACCCATTGATTCAAGATTTTTTTTGGTTTCAGCTTTTTGTTTTGCGCACTCGTCAAGCTTTGCATTTTTTTCGGCAATTTCTTTTTCAAGAGCAGCTTTTTCACTCTTTAGAGAATTAACTTCTTTTTCTAAAGATGTTACTTCAGAACGAAGTGCTTCTAATTCAGCTATTTGTTCTTCAGAAATTCCACTGCAACCTGTGACCGTCAGCAACCCAACAAATAGAGCAACTATCAGCCCAGTGCCGAACATTCTTTTCATTTTTCTCATTTGAATCCTCCTTTTTTGAGTGAGTTGTAAATTTAACGCTAAATATAAAGATTTTTCTTTATAATTAAAGGAAATTCGACTCATTAAACAATTAAAAAATTATTAAATAACTCTTTTTTCAACCAAACTAACGAATTCGTTTCCGGCAATTATCAGATGATCGAATACGAGGATGTCTAATATTCTGCCCGATTCAACCATTTTTTTAGTTAAAGTAATGTCTTCGTTACTTGGTTCTGGGTTGCCGCTCGGGTGATTATGGAGTAAAATTATGTTAGCCGAATTGTTTTCTATAGCAACTTTAAAAACCTCCCTCGCATGAACAACTGAACTGTTTAAATTGCCGACAGATATTAATTCGTACTTAATAATTTTGTTTGCCGTATTTAAACACACAACAAAAAATTTTTCTTTTATCTCATCACGGAGAAGTGGAATGAATATTTCCGCAATATCGTTTGGCGAAGAAATCTTTTTGTTCGTTAGCCATTTATTTTGAGAATCAGCACGCCGGCTAATTTCAAATGCGGCAATTAATGTTGCAGCTTTATCTTTACCGATACCGGGAATAGTTTTAATAGCATCAAGCGATTGTGTTGATAACAAATTTAATCTGCCATATTTCTCAAGTAGATTATGTGCTACTTGAATAACGCTTGTCCCTTTTTTTCCGGTTCGCAATAAAATGGCAATAAGCTCGGTGT
This sequence comes from uncultured Melioribacteraceae bacterium, assembly GCA_964601095.1. Lineage (GTDB taxonomy): Bacteria > Bacteroidota > Ignavibacteria > Ignavibacteriales > Melioribacteraceae > JAEWUC01. Next base: position 4,254 of record CAZRMG010000228.1, read on the forward strand.
CGCTTAAATTTTGTGCGCCGCGTAATATTAATTTTTCGCGCGGGCGGTCATCAATCGGAAGTTCTTTTACTTTTGAAATAACTGCCTCCTAAAATTGTATGAATGTAGGCTTGCATAATTAAATGTTGCTAAAACATCAATTGTGCAATTACTTATTTATACATCATTCAATCAACAAGAAGCGAAAGTAGAAATAGAAATTTATTTACATTATTCCCATTCAATAGTGGAAGGAGGTTTGGAACTAATATCGTAAACTACCCTATTAATTCCACGCACAGTTCTGATAATTTTATTCGAGACAGTTTCAAGAAAATCATAATCGAAACGAAACCAATCGGCAGTCATCCCATCTGTCGAAGTGACCGCACGAAGAGCAACAACATTTTCATAAGTCCGCGCATCGCCCATTACACCAACAGATTGAACCGGAAGCAGTACTGCAAATGCCTGCCAAATTTTATGGTAGATTCCAAACGAATGTAATTCATTAATAAAAATATCATCGGCTTCGCGAAGTATATCAAGGCGTTCTTTTGTAATTTCACCAAGTACTCGTACGGCTAAACCGGGACCCGGGAAAGGATGTCTTTGGATGAAAATTTCCGGTAAACCAAGTTCACGTCCAATTGCACGGACTTCATCTTTAAACAATTCTCTAAAAGGTTCAATCAACTTTAAATTCATTTTTTCCGGCAGTCCGCCTACGTTATGATGTGTTTTAATTGTAACGGACGCACCTTTAACCGAAACAGATTCTATAACATCGGGATAAAGTGTTCCCTGAACGAGGAACTTAACATCTTTGAATTTATTTGCTTCTTTTTCAAATACTTCAATAAATGTATTTCCGATAATTCTTCTTTTCTTTTCAGGATCAATAATTCCTGCAAGCCGTGAAAGGAATATTTCCGATGCATCAATATGAATAATCTCAATGTCATAATGCTCACGAAACATTTTAATGATGCCGTCGCTTTCATTTTTACGCATCATCCCGGTATCAACATGAACACAAATTAAATTTTTCCCGAGTGCTTTATTTATTAAAATTGCCGCTACCGAAGAATCAACTCCGCCGCT
>CAZRMG010000229.1:0-5335 GCA_964601095.1 uncultured Melioribacteraceae bacterium
AACGGTGAAATATTAAATGTAAACGGCGGCTCTGTTTTGTGCGGGTAATTTTTTTGTAGTTATCTGAGTTTTAGTAGAAAACGTGATTTGGGGAATTAAAAAATAAATAGTGACTGAAAGGAAATATGGAAACATTATCTAATCTGCATCCCATCGTTGTTCATTTTCCTATAGCGTTTTTTATTTTATACTTTATTTTGGAAACGACCGGAGTAATATTAAGAAAAGGATATTTTACAAAACCCGCTTTGTTCGTTTTGAGTCTTGGCGTATTTACATCTTTAATAGCAGTATTAACCGGCAATCAAGCTCATGGAGCTGCAAAAAGTGTATTAACAAATAAGAGTATTATTATTAATGAACTAATCAACCGACACGAAAACTTTGCAACATGGACGTTGTGGTATTTTACGCTTCTGTTTTTTATAAGAATTTATCTATCAATCAAAAATAAATTTGATTATAAGTACGGGTATTTGTTTATTTTGCTCGGGGCGATTGGATGCGTTTTAGTTTTCTACGCCGGTTATTACGGCGGTGTTTTAGTTTTTGAACATGGAGTCGGTACAAAGTTATTTAAGTAACGAGTTGCGTGAATTTAACAGGTTTATAAAAAATTAATATCAAATAATACTTTGCTTAAGGTAAAATATTAAATCATGCTAAAAAAAATATTTTTCATTTTACTATTATTGAGTTCAATTTCATCCGCGCAGTTTCAATTCGGCGAGGCAAAAGGTTTATTCATGGCTGTGGGCGTCGGCCCGCGAATTCCGGTAAGTGACTTCAGCGATAAAAATAATATAGGCGTCGGTTTCGATGTTACGTTTTCTTACAGCGATAATTTGTTGATGCCCTTTTTTATTTATGGAAATTTAGGTTATCAACATTACCCCGGCAGGCAGGATCTTTACAAGACATCAGACTACTCGGCGTTCTCAAGCAATGTTCTTTTATTCCAGCCGGGTATAAGGTTTTATTTCCCGCCGATCCTGGAAAATGTGGTATTATTAATGCCCATTGTCGATGCGGGTTTTGAATTCGCGCTGTTCGAAGATCATAATCAATTTAAAATTGACCGAACACGGGCGAGTTATGTTGATCAATACGGCAAGTTCGGTTTTCACGCCGGTGTCGGTATCTCCATGTTTTTGCTCGATGTTGTAACTTATTATAATTATTTACCCGACCATGAAAACATTTCTTTTGTTATGAAAATTAACATCCCGATATTTGTAAAAATTTAGAGGATGATATGATTTACAAAAATTTATTAATCGAACAGATAAAAAATATTCTGATTGTTAAAATCAATCGTCCTGATAAAATAAACGTGTTGAATAACGAAACCCTTGATGAATTGCAGAAATGTTTTAACGAAGCGAAACACGATACTTCAATTGATGTTGTAATATTGACAGGCGCCGGTGAAAAAGCATTTGCCGCGGGAGCTGATATTTCCGAAATAAGCAAACTCGATGTTATTAGTGCTAAAACTTTTTGCGAGAAAGGTCAGGAAGTTTTTAACATAATTGAAAAATTAAGTAAACCTGTAATTGCTGCCGTTAACGGTTTTGCTCTCGGCGGCGGCTGCGAACTTGCTATGGCGTGTCATATTCGTCTTGCTTCGGATAAAGCAATATTCGCACAGCCGGAAGTTAATCTCGGGATAATACCAGGCTTCGGCGGGACACAAAGATTAACGCGGCTTGTAAATTCCTCCCGCGCGGTAGAATTAATTTTAACCGGAGATATGATTAATGCCGAAGAAGCTTATCGAATCGGTTTGGTTAACAAAATTTTTAAAGCAGAAGAATTATTGGAAAATGCAATTCAACTTGCCGAAACAATCGGCACAAAAGCTCAAGCAGCAGTACGATTAGCTTTAAAAGCAATTGTTAGTGCAAACGAACTTCCGTTATCCGAAGGTCAAAATTTGGAAGCCGGTTTGTTCGCAGTTTGCTGCGGTACAAAGGATTTTAAAGAAGGAACTTCTGCATTCCTCGAAAAACGTAAACCGGAGTTTAATAAACCGTAAAGATGATATTCTTTGCGTTGACAAACCATAATGCATCTAAAAAAAACTTTCACTAAATATTTACTTGTCGCGGCAATAATTCTTCTTGTAGTTAATGTTACTATAGATATTGTTAAAAGACCTTCCAAAAAAGAAATAGATTCTGTACGCGAATTAACAACAAACCAGATCGATTCTGTTTTTTTGAGGGTGTTAAAAGAATATGGAATTGAAGACGAATGGGTATCAACAAAAAAAATAAAAGTTGCTTACGAAGATTCAATAACAAAACAGTTTACTGTTAAACTGCCCGCCGATCTTTCAATCCCGCTCATTATTAAAGATGTTAACGGTATTATTCAAAACGATATAACAGGGTTTGTTTCAGAGGAGAAAAAAATATTCGGTACAACAGAAATAAGGATTTATACGAATGAAATTCTCAAATTGAAAGCAACACTTGTCCCTGATGTTTCTGTTGTCCGCGATCAGAATGAACTTTGCTTTGTAATATCGGATGTTTATGATTTAAACGCGGGAAGATTTTCTGAGTTCCTTTCAATTCCTTTCGATATTTGCGGCGTAATGATACCGGGCGATTCCTATGCCGTGCAAGCGGATTCATTAAAGAAATATTCTAAAGAATATATAGTTTTATTGAACGATGAAAATACGGAAACAAAATTCCGGCTTGAAAAAGATGATCAGAAAGCGCTGATAAAGAATTCGGTTTACAATGTTGTTGCAGGTTTTAAAGATGTTGTTCTATTCTGTATTGATGAACAATCTAAATTGTTCAACTCTACCTTTTATAATTTTGTGCGGGATGATTTTTTGCGCCGCGGCATTAAGCTTGTTCATAAAAGCGAATTTTTGCAGATCACATCGGATAACGATGAAGAATTGATTTCTAAATTCCGATATCATTGCGATGATAAATCGGGCAGCAGGCAGAAAATATTTTTTATCAGCTTTGATGAATTTCAAAAACTTCAAAACGAGCTTAGTAAATTCAGAAAGAAAGGAAGTAGAATAATTTCTCTCTCTTCAACTGGTCTAACTGAAAAATCTAAAAAAGTGATTAATAATTAATCGAATTAATACAATATCAAATAAGGAGATTGTCATGCCGGAAGTGATTCGGCATCCAGAAAAGTAGTGATTGGTTTCTGAAATGTTTTTTACAAAACATTAGCAATCGAGTACTAACTCAATTCTTTCCCTGTCAAATCTAGCTCAAACAAATTCCCGTTGGACATCATTTCCAACTGCGGTTTTATTAATGTTTTATCACCCACGGCAAGAATAATCAATTCATCAGTAAAAATATTGTTCAATGCTGCTTTAAAAATATCGTCATCGCTAACTTGTTGTAATTTTTGAGTATATCTTTCGTAATAATTTAACGGCAGCGAATGAATTAATAACGGAACAATATTCCTTGCGAGTTGTGTGTAAGTTTCGAACTTTGATGGGAATTGTTTAATAAGATATGATTTGGCAAATTCAATTTCATTTTTAGTAATTGTTACTTTTATAGTATTCAATTCTTTAAGAATTTCAGATACTGCATCGCCCGTGTTTTGAATATTTACAGCTGTTGCAACTTCAAAAGATGATGCGTTTTGAAAATAATTAAACGAAGAATTAGCGCCGTAAGTGTAACCCTTGTTTTCGCGTAAGTTTAAATTTATCCTGCTTGAAAACTGTCCGCCCAATATTGTGTTCATAATTCTCGCCGCGTAAAAATCTTCTGCTTCGCGAGGTTTTGCAATATGACCAATTCTTATTTCACTTTGCGCTGAATCTTTCTTATCTACAAAATAAAATCTTGTCTTGCCGCGCGTTGGATTTACTATATCCGGGTGAACAATTGAATTTCGGTTTGCAGGCAGAAATCTTTCGGAAAGTTTTGTAATTTCTTCTTCAGTAATATTGCCTACGGCTATAAGTTTAATCTCGGAGTTCAGTAGTATTTCCTTGTAGAATTTCCGAATATCGTCAATGGCAATAGTATTCACTGAATTATCGTAACCGATTTCGGGCAGTGCATAAAATGTATTTTCAAATATTTTGTTATCAAAAACAGCTGAGGCAATATATGATGGCTCGTCTTTCAATTGCAAAATTCTATCAAGAACTTTTTTCTTCTCACGCTGAAAATCATTTTCTTCAAGTTTCGGTTCGTTAATTATTTTTGAAAGCAATTCAAACGACCGTTCGAAGTTTTCTTTTATTGATGTCAGCGAAAATGAAAACGCATCGTGGTCGGATGAAATGCTTAATACTGATCCGAGTTTTTCAAATTCATTGTTAAGTTGAAGTGCGTCGTATTCGCCTGCGCCTTCATCTATCAATAATGAAGTAAGAAATGACAACCCGGTTTTATCTGCCGGGTCGAATTTGCTGCCTGCGGAAAACATAACTATCAACTGCACAATAGGCAGTTTATCCTTTTGTACAAAATGAATGTCAATTCCGTTTGCCGATTTTATTTTCTTTATCGCCGGGATTGCAAAATTTATTTCTCCTTTCGGGAGCGGGGCTGAAGTTCTATTTATCATTTTAGCTCAATTCGATTTTGGGATTACACGTAATTCGACGTATGGTTTATTAAGATATTTCTCAGCTACTAGTTTAACTTTCTCGGTTGTAACTTTTTCGTAACGATCGATATCAAAGACAAACGAATCCGGCTCATTCAAAAAATAATTGTAATGATTTAAGTGGTCGACAATTGTATCAAGTTTTTGAAGCGAATAAATATAACTCGATTTAATACTGTTTTTTGCGCGTACAAGTTCTTCTTCCGTAATGCCGTTTTTAATTAATTGTTCTATTTCGGAAAATATTTCTTTCTCTATTTCATCCAACGTAATGCCCGGTTTTGCAGTCGAAAAAATTATAAACGAGCCGCTTAATTTAGCGGAGTATTGAAAAGCCGATGCGTCTTGCGCGATTTGCTTGTCGTACAATAAATTTTTATGAAGCCGCGAATTTTTGGAAGATGATAAAACATCGGCAAGTATATCGAGTGCCGCGTCGTCTTCGCCGAACATTTTATCCGAATGCCATGCAAAATGAATTCGCGGAAGCTGAACATTATCTTCGTGTATAACTAATTTGTTCTCGGTAATATTTTGTGCCGGCGCTTCAACGGGCAATACATTACCGCCGTTTTGAATACCGCCGAAATATTTTTCTACTAGCTTCTTTGCTTCTTCAATGTTAAAATTCCCGCCGATTACCAAGGTTGCATTATTAGGCGAATAATATTTTTTGAAAAAGTTTTTTACATCATCGAGTTCAAACTTTTCA
>CAZRMG010000230.1:0-5326 GCA_964601095.1 uncultured Melioribacteraceae bacterium
CGGCGAAAATTTTTCCGCCAGTTCCGGAACTGCGGTAGATATTCTAGAAAATATCCCTTCGGTTACCGTTGATATTGAAGGCAATGTAAGTCTGCGCGGCAGCGGAAATTTCAAAGTGTTGATTGACGGTCGCCCTTCAATACTTGATCCCGCGGATGCGCTGCAACAAATACCGGCTAGCTCAATCGAGAATATTGAAATAATTACTAATCCCTCCGCCAAATACGATCCTGAAGGTACAGCGGGAATCATAAATGTTATTCTTAAAAAAAGTAAGAACCAGGGTCTAAGCGGAGTTTTTGAATTGAATGGCGGGTTGAAAGATAAATACGGCGGAGAAATAATTACCGATCTGAAAACCGAATCATTCCAATCCAATATCGGGTTGAATTACAACAGACGAAATTTCGGTGGAACACAAAACGAAAGAAATTGGACTGATGACGGTTCTAAAATTTCATATTACAATTCCAACGGAAGCAACAGCAGAGGAATGGAATATTATGGTTTAAGGGGATCTATATCTTTTGACCTCGGGAACAGAAATTTACTTGCTCTCGGCGGAAGGTATGGAAACAGATCTCACTCTGGCAAATCCAATTTAGATTTTTCGGAATGGACTTCTATTAGTCAATCGCCAACCAATTTGTTCAGCTATTCGGAAGATAAACGTTCGGGAGATTTTTATTCTCTGTTCGCGAATTACCAGCATCCGTTTGAAAAAAAGGGGCATCAAATTTCCGCCGAGTTACTTTATAACTCAAACAATTCCGACGAAGAAAACCTAAACAGACTTTTCGACATCAATCAAATTTTAAGTGGACAAATTACAACCGAAAAAGGTCCGGGTAAAGAATTCGAATCAAAGCTTGATTATACGCTTCCGCTTGGCGCCGATACCAAATTTGAAGCGGGATTTCAAAGTGAATTTGAGTTGGATAATGAAATGACAGGATTGATGAACTATAATTCTTCAACAATGCAGTATGAAATGGATCCACTTTACGATAAAGATATAGATTACGATAAAAACGAAATTGCCATTTACTCTATGTATTCAAGCAAATACAATAAGTTTGGTTATCAATTAGGTTTTAGAACAGAATATACAGGACGGTCAATAGAATTAAAGAATACAGCTCAAAGCTTTACAATTGATAAATGGGATTATTTTCCTTCGGCACATTTGTCATACGAATTTCTGAGCGGTCATCAAATGATGACAAGTTACACGCGCAGAATTAACCGCCCGCGCGGCTGGGAATTAGAACCGTTTGAAACATGGATGAACGCATACAATATTCGAGTAGGTAATCCATCGCTACTTCCCGAATATATTGATTCTTACGAATTCGGTTATCAAACTTTTTTTGGCAAAAGCGTTTTATCACTTGAAGGATATTACAGAGTAACAAACAACAGAATTGAACGGATTCAGTCTGTATATTCTGAAAAAGTAACTTTAAATTCGGTTGAAAATATCGGCAAAGATTATTCACTCGGCACCGAATTGTTTTTCAATTTTGATCTTATAAAGGATTGGAATGTTAACCTTATGGGAAATTTGTACGATTACAAAATCGAGGGAATGTTATACGGTGAAGAATTTTCTAGAAACAGTTTCAACTGGAATTTAAGATTTAATAACACGATCAAGTTAGGTGCTTCAACACAACTTCAAATAAATGCTAGTTATAATAGCCCTTCTGTTTCTGCTCAAGGAAAACGCGAAGGATTTCTATTTACTAATCTTGCCGTAAAGCAAGAATTATTCGACAAAGCATTAACCGCTACACTTCAGATTCGAGATGTATTGGGTTCGGCCAAATTTGAATTTGAAAGCCAGTCCTTTGATTTCTATAATTACAGATATATGGAACGTGAATCGCCTATAGTTATGCTCAATTTAAGATTCAATATCAACAACTATAAAGCTGACCGGCGCGATCGAACACAAGGCGAAATGCCCGAAGGTGCCGGAGAAGATTTCGGCGAATAGGTTTTTAAAACCGCGTTCTAAAGACGCGGTTTTTTTTGTTCATTCTTTATAAAACTAATAGTTCTCAAACAGTAAAAAAACATCACAAATATTTTTATTAATCCGTGAGTTAATGAAAGAAAATACGCTCCATTAAACTGTTTCTCCGAAGAAATCCTTGGGACAACAGTTTACCCGACTTTACTTTCTAATTCACACAATCGGTTGTATTAATTAAAGAACATTTTTTCTGAAGCATCATACATTAAATTCCACATGCACAAACTTAAATAAACAAACATGTATTAAGGCATTATCAGATTAATTTTGCGTGTATGTTGTTATATTGTATTTTTGAGTAATAAAAACTTGAGTTACAATTTCATTTTAAATAATAAAATAGCGGATTTATAAAAATGAATTCTAATCCAGCTTCTTCATTAATTAATGATTCGCATTTAAAAGTATTTTATGAAACCATTTTTAATTATTCAGATATTGGTATTGTATTAGAGGATATTGATGGAAAAATAATAAGCACAAATCCGGCCTTTCAAAAAATGATCGGTTATGGAAAAGATCAATTAACAAAGATGACGTTTTCCGAAATAACTCACCCACACGATTTAAAAGCAGACCAAAAACTTTTTGATGAGATTCGAAAGGAAAAAAGAAAGCAGTATTCGCTTGAGAAAAGATACATTTCAAAAAGCGGTGATGTGTTCTTTGCACTTGTAACCCGGTTTGAAATTAAAGAGAAAAACGGTAACAGACAAATTCTTGTACTCGTTCAAAATAATTCTCAGCAGAAACAAATAATCAACAACTTAACTTCGAACCAAAACCTGTTTACTGCGTTGCTTGAAAACAGCACTGACAGTATTTACTTTAAGGACTTGGAAGGCAAATTTATTGTTGTTAACAAAACAGTAGCCGAGAATCATAATTATTCAAGTCCCGAACAATTAATCGGCAAAACCGATTTTGATCTTTTCAACCGCGAACATGCAGTTGAAACATACAATGATGAGCAGGAAATAATCAGAACTGGTAAAGCAATAATAGGCAAAGAAGAAAAAATAAAATGGCCGGATGGTAAAACTACGTGGATTTCAACTTCCAAAATCCCGTTTTACAATACACACGGAGAAATAATAGGAACTATTGGAATAACGCGTGACGTAACACAACACCATCAAACCGAAGAACTTCTTCAGAACGAACGCATATTTATGCGTACCGTTTTAAACAATATTCCCGATGCTATATATGTAAAAGACTTGAATTATAAAAAAACATTTGTGAATAAAAGCGATCTCGAAAACCTCGGATGCAAATCCGAAGAAGAAGCAATTGGTAAAACCGATTTTGATTTCTTTACTCACGAAGCTGCTGCTGCATTTTATGCCGATGACCAATCGGTAATTAATACAGGCAAACCAATTCTTAACCGTGAGGAATATTTTTTAAATGACAACGGAAACGAAAAGTGGCTATTAACTTCAAAGATTCCTCTTTATAGCGAGGAAGGTAAAATAGTTGGGTTGGTTGGCATTGGACACGACATAACTGAACGAAAAAAAGCAGAAAAAATTCGTGAAGCACTTTACCATATTTCGGAATCGGCAAACACTACTTCCGACATTGAAATGTTGTACGTTAGACTTCATGAAATTATTCAGGAATTAATCCCGGCAAAAAACTTTTACATAGCTCTATACGATGAAAAAACAGATATAGTATCATTCCCCTATTTTGTTGATGAAAAAGAAAAATCCCGCCCATCTAAAAAACTCGGTAAGGGTTTGGTCGGATTGGTTATAAAAACAGGTAATCCAATCTTGGCTGATACAGAAAAAATAATAGAGTTGAAAGAAAACAACAAAATCGATTCATCGCAAAACCCGGCTGCTATTTGGCTCGGAGTTCCGTTAATGATTGGCGGCACCGCCATAGGCGCAATTGTTGTCCGAGATTATTTAAATAAAGACGTTTTTAGAAAAGAGGACCTGCAATTATTGTCGTTTGTTTCATCCCAGGTAGCGCAGGTGATAGAGAGAAAAAGAAGTTCCGATGCAATTAAAAAATATGCCGAAGAACTTCACCAGTTGAATATCACCAAAGATAAATTCTTTTCAATAATTGCCCATGACCTTAAAAATCCGTTTATAACAATTTTAGGTTTTTCAGAATTACTCATATCTGACTTTAAAGATTTATCAGACGAAGAAAAACTTTTTTACATAGAAGAGATGAAAAAATCCGCAGATGTATCACATAGTTTACTTCAAAATTTATTACAGTGGTCGCGTTCTCAAACCGGTAGAATTGTATTTCAACCTCAATCAATTTTGCTTGATACAATTATGATGCAGAACATTGAACTGATTAAACCCACTGCCAACAAAAAGGAAATTACGATAGATTACGCTCCTGATAATGCTAAAACTGTTTTTGCCGATCAGGACATGCTGAATACAATTATTAGAAATTTACTTTCTAATGCAATTAAGTTCACAAATCGCAACGGCATTATTCAGATATTAACTTCTGAAAGCGATGAATACATAAGTGTTATGGTTGTGGATAGCGGTATAGGAATGACCGATGAAGAACGCGATAAATTGTTCCGGTTGGATGTTTCCTACACAACAAACGGAACCGAGATGGAAATCGGAACTGGATTGGGGCTTGTTCTTTGCAAGGAATTCGTAGAGAAAAACGGCGGTAAAATTTCTGTTGAAAGTTCGCCGGGCAAAGGCAGCGTATTTAATTTTACATTACCAAAACCGGGAAAGCAAAACTAACCAGTATTTCTTAAACCGCTTGCAATCCCGTTAACGCTTGAACGCAAAAGCGAAAATATATCTTCTTTTTTTGCTCGGTTAAGTTTTTTGTCGCGGTATAGTTTCAAAAATTTTATTTGAATAAAGCTAATCGGATCGATATAAGGATTTCTTAAAGACAACGACTGTTGAAGCTGCTTGTTCGATTCGAGTAGTTGTTTTTCGCCGCTGATTTTCAGAACGGCGTTAACGCTGTTAAAATATTCGTTGCGTATTAAATCGAAAATATGCTTTAGTTCTTTATCATTCCCGGCAAGCTTAATATATTCCTCGCCTATCAACATATCGGTTTTAAACAAAACCATTTCGATATTTTGAACAAGCGAATTAAAAAACAGCCACTCCCCGAAAATTGATTGAAGTTCTTTCCATGAAGTTAGTTTTTCATCAACGCATCTTTTAACTGCATACCCGAAACCATACCACCCGGAAATTGTTTGCCGGTTTTGCGTCCATGAAAACACCCAGGGTATTGCTCGCAAACTTTTAATTCCTGCATTTT
>CAZRMG010000231.1:0-5311 GCA_964601095.1 uncultured Melioribacteraceae bacterium
GTATAAGGTGCATCGGCTTCTATTGTTTGCCCACCATTGAAATATTTCCCTGTTTTTAATTCATACCAAACGCTGCCTTCCGGTAAATATAACTTACGGCTTCTAACTTTATAATCTGTTACTGGATTTACCAAGATTGAAGAACCAAACATAAATTGGTCGCCGATGTTCAAAACATTTTTGTCGTTGCCAAAATCCATTACAAGTGCGCGCATAATTGTATAATTTTCATGGGTTACCATTCCGGTCAACGAGTAAATATACGGCATCAACCTATATCTAAGTTTATCGTATTTAAGCATTGATTGATAAGCGGGATGATCATCGGGTGCAATGTTAAACATTTCTCTAAACGGGTATTGCCCGTGTACACGGAATAACGGGCAGAAAGTACCGAATTGAAACCAGCGTGTATTTAATTCGCGCCATTCTTCGAGATCGGTTTCGTTAGGGTTTTCAAACCTCGGTTCGACAGCAAATCCGCCTATATCGGTTGTCCAATACGGAATTCCAGAAATACAAAAATTTAATCCAGCCGGGATTTGTGCTTTTAAATCATACCAGCGCGAGGCAATATCGCCGCTCCATGTGGAAGATGAATATCTTTGCTGACCGGCAAAAGCAGAACGCGTTAAAATAAAAACTCGTTTATCAGGGTTTGATTTGCGCTGACCTTCGTAAACAGCTTTTGAATTCATTAATGAAAAAGAATTCAAATATCTTGATGCTGAACCGAGCGCCGTTGGGCCGATTCTTAAAATAATTTCTTCGCGCGAAAGGTTGGATTGGATATCAGGTTCCGTTGCATCCAACCACCATGCATCAAATCCTTTGCTGAATAATTTATTATCAATCTGTTTCCAAGACAATTCCCTTGCGCCGATACTGTAGGGATCGTAAAATGTTGAAACATATCCGGAACCAACCCAATCTTTTTGAGCGACTTCAACATTGCGTTTATAAAGCCATCCATTCTTATCGAACTCACTATAATGCTCTGTATTAACATAAAACTTTGGCCACACCGAAATCATAATATTTGTGTTGAGTTTTTCATGAAGTTCTTTTACCATTCCGTCAGGATCGGGAAAACGTTCCAAATCAAAATCGTGGCTGCCCCAATCATCTTCCCGCCAATAAAACCAATCTTGCACAATGTTATCGAGAGGAATTTTTCTTTTTCTAAATTCCTTAACAACGCCGAGCAATTCATCTTGAGTTTTGTATCGTTCGCGGCATTGCCACAATCCCATTGCCCATTTCGGCATCATCGGGGCTTTACCTGTGATTGTTCTATAACCTGAAATTACTTCATCAATATTATTTCCTTTTATGAAATAATAATCTATTTGATCGGCCACTTCGGAGAATAGTGAAATAGTATTTTCAATTTTATCATTTTGAGGAGGAAGATAATCCAGTCCGATATAGCCGCCGCCGTGTATCCATTCGATTTTGATTTTATGTTTTTTACCGGCTTCCATATTAAGTTCTATATTGTGCGTCCACGGCATCCAGTTCTGCCGCCAGGAATCAACATGCAGTTCGTCATCAATCCAAAGCTTTGTATAAAATGAACTGTATAATTGAAATTTATGAAGTCCTGCTTCATTACATTCAATTTCGCCGCTCCATCTAACAGCTTTAACATTTTGCTGAAAACCTTGTGGGAATTCATCGTTCACATCTGAGTACTTGTGTTGTATTCTGTTTTCTTTTCTTGAGACAAATAGATTTTGCAATTTGTCATCCGTAAAATACTCTGCCGTTAATCCGCCTTCGTTACCTTCGGCATCAAAAAGTTTTAGCGATTCTATTGACTTATAATCGCGCACATCCCCAAATTTTGTTCTCGAATTATTATCCCATAAAATTCCATAATTTTTACTTGAAACAAGAAATGGAATAACATCAACAATATTAAGCTGCCAAAGGTCAACATCATGTTCTTTATAATTCCAAATATTATTTTGATGTGCGCCGAGTCCGTAAAATGCTTCGTCCTGGGACGAACTAAAAATTTGTCGAATATTATAAGTCTTTTCACCCATTACTTCAGTTGAAGAAATTGTTCTGCCTCCTTCGTATTCATTTAGTAGTTTGTTGCCGTAAGTATCATAAAATTCTACCGCACCATCATACTTGTTAACTTTAACAACAAGTTTAGAAGTAGAAATTACAACCTTATCGTTTTCATCTTTCACCGTCCATTCAAATTCTTCCCATTCGGTTTTTTCAGCCATTAAACTTTTCCTTGTTGAGAATGGGAAATTTTTTGAAGCAATAACTCTGATTATTTCATCTGTACACGGTTGTATTTTAATCCATCGTGCACCGGTATCTTTTGTAGTTTTTAATTCTATTAAAACACCGTCTTTAAGTTTTTCATATGCCATGCTGTTCTTAATCGATAATACAAGAATCAAAACAGTCAATAAATAAAAGAAAGTTTTAATTTTCATTTTTACCCCTTAGATGCATTTTAACATTATTTATTACTTCAATATTTCTAAACCGATAAGATTTTACAATTCGGCATGGAAAATTTAATTATTAAATGCGAGATGTTGTGTGTATTAATTTTAATAAAAGAATAGAACACTGATTATCATGATTCTTTATGATTATCGCAGATTTGGTTTTATCATTTTAAATCATAACACTCTGCGTTCAGTTTGTTTTTTAATCAAAATATTATGTCATTCTTTTAAGTTTATTTAAAATTCACACAACGGGTTTATTATATAAACACAAGTCTTAGTTTAGGTTATTGATTGTCTTCATTAAAGGAAGCAAATATATCTGCAAGCAATTTTAATATCATCTCTTGGGTAAAAGGTTTGGATAGATAATGTGAACATCCTGATTTCAAGAAATCTATGCGGTCCTCGTTCATTGCATAAGCCGTCATGGCGACGATTGGCGTTTTTACATATGATTCAAATTTTCTAATTTCTTGCGCAGCTTCAATTCCGCTTTTACCAGTCTTTAGATTTATATCCATTAGTATCACATCAAAATGATTTGATGCGGACTGATTAATCGCATCCTCGGCATTATCCACTGCAACAATTTCATAATCCTTTTGAAGCATTCTACTTATTGCAAATGAATTGATAGAATCATCTTCAACCAACAATATTTTATGCTTAACCTTGTTTGTTTTGGTAATTTCATTCGCTGAAACTTTAATAGGTTCCTTCTCTTCCGGTTCTATAATATCAACGACTTCATCATCAACCGGAAAAGTTATAATAAACTCACTTCCTTTGTTCAATTCGCTTTCAACAATTATTGTTCCGTTCAAAGCGAGAACATATTTCTTAACAATTGTTAATCCTAAACCTGTTCCTTCAAAGTTTCGTCCTTTACCTTCACTAACTTGTCTAAATTCTTCGAATATTGTTTGCAGTTTATCTTCGGGAATTCCAATACCGGTATCGGCAACTTTTATTGTAATTTCTTTTTCACTTCTTAATAATGAAACTGAAACGCCGCCTTCTTTTGTGAATCGAATTGCATTGTTGATTAAATTATCAATTATTTCTTTCAACATTTTTTCATCGGACTTCATCATAAAATTATTGCAGCAAATATTATCTTTTATGTATAAACCGTTTTGTTTGGCGAACGCTTCAAAAAGTTTAACTTCTTCTTTAATCAAATTAGCTATTGAAACTTGCCCCAAGTTACTTTCAAGTTTTTCGGATTCAATTTTCGAATAATTTAACAACGTATTTAAAGTGCTGAGAAGTCGTTGGCTGCTTTTATTTATCATCTGAATAAATTCACGATTTTGCCCTTCAAGTTCGTTATAAAGCAGTTCCGAAAAACCAAGCATACCGACTAAAGGAGTTCTAAGTTCATGACTCATGTTTGCAAGAAAATTTGATTTTAACCTATTCATTTCTTCTGCTTTTTTCTTTGCATTCATCAATTCCATTTCATATTCTTTTCGCTCGGTAATATCCTCTTGAATTGCGAGCATATGGGTAATATTTCCATCCTTATCCTTTATTGCTGAAACCAATGTAGATTGCCAAAACTTCAGACCGTCTTTTCTTGTTGTTTCATATTCGGCTTTCCATTCGGCGCCGGAATTAAGAATATTCCAAATCTTTTCAAATTCTTCTTGAGTGCTGTTTCCTAAATTCAGCATTTGCAACGGCTGTCCGATTATTTCCTCTTTTGAATAACCTGAAATTTTCGAGAACATATTATTAACAAATTCAATTTTTCCCGCGGTATTGGTAATTATAATTGATGCCGGACTTTGCTCTGTTGCCATCTTAAATGTTTTTAACTGGTCTTCAAAATTTTTACGTTCGGTAATGTTGCGAACTATCGACCACATGCCGTCGGGATTACCTGCGGCATCGCGCATCAAAAAAGTTCTTACTTCAACCGGTAAAATATTTTTGTTCTTGCGGCTGAATTCTTTTTCATAAACTTCGGAATAACCTTGAACAATAACTTGTTCATTAATTATTTTGTTTTCCACCGAATGCCAGCGCTTCGGTGTTATATCGTATAAAGATAAATTCGGGATTTCATTCGCATCGTAGCCAAGCATATTCTCAAACGATTTGTTCCATTGTATAAATTTTCCATCCATAGACATTACCGCAAAAGCATCCATCATGCTGTCGTACAATTGTCTATATTTTTCTTCACTCTCCTGCAGAGCGCTTTCAGCAACCAATTGTACTTCTTTCATTCTACGAACTTCCAATGCATCTTTTACGGCAAATGGAAGTCGAGTTATACTTTCTTTAATAACATAATCTGCTGCGCCGGATTTCATACATTCTACAGCTGTATACTCATTAATAGAGCCGGTTAGTATTACAACAGGCAGTAATGGGTTTTTCTTTTCGGCAAGTTTTATAACTTGTAAGCCGTCGAAAGTCGGCATTGAAAAATCGGAGACGATTATATCGGGTTGAAATTCGTTCAATGCTTTTAAAAAACTTTCCTTTTCATCAACTCTTATATAGTCGAATAGTACATTTCCTTTTTGAATTTCACGTTTCGCTAATTCAAAATCTGTAGGCATATCCTCAACAAAAAGGATTTTTACTTTTTCAACATTCTGCATGTTTATCACCTATGAGGTTCATTGAGCAGCAGCCAATATAATCCTACTTTATGAATTGCATCCATAAAATTATCTGCATCTACCGGTTTAACGATATAACTATTAACGCCAAGCTTGTAACTTTCAACAATATCTTTTTCTTCTTTTGATGAAGTAAGTACAACGACCGGAATGGTCTTTTTTTCGGGATCACTCTTAATTATTTTCAGAATT
>CAZRMG010000232.1:0-4275 GCA_964601095.1 uncultured Melioribacteraceae bacterium
GATTGCTGATAAACAGGACGAAAACGACTTATATATTTACAACGCAGACGATTCAAATACTTTTAAAACAATGCGTAATGATCGTGTTTGTAAAGTCGGCTTCTCAATCAAGAAAGAAATTGAAAACGGAGTTCATTCTTTAAACGGAAAAATGTTTTTCTCCCAGAATGGAAAATCGGAGGAAGTTTGTTCGGTTTCCGATTTATTCATCAAAGGTGAACACAATGTGGCAAACGCACTTGCGGTTTTAGCTGCCGCAAAAATTATGAATCTTCCCAATAAAAAAATTAAAACAGCATTCGGATCTTTCAAGGGAGTTGAACACAGAATAGAATTTGTACGCAAGTTTAATGAAGTGGAATATTATAACGATTCGAAAGCTACAAATGTTGATTCCGTTTGGTTTGCTCTTAGAAGTTTTGAAAAGCCGATCTATCTGATCCTTGGCGGAAAAGATAAAGGTAATAATTATGATCAAATTCGCGAACTCGTTCAAAAAAATGTAAAAAAGATTTATGCAGTTGGCTCCTCGGCGAATAAAGTTTATGATTATTTCAAAGACATCGTTCAGACTGAATATAAGCAGACAATGGACGCATGCGTTGAAGCCGCAAAGGAAGATGCGATTCCGGGAAGCGTAGTTTTATTATCACCAGCATGTGCGAGCTTTGATATGTTCGACAGCTATGAGCACCGCGGAAAAGTTTTTAAGGAAGCGGTGAATAAATTATAATGAGAGGACTTGTTAACATATTAATCGTTCTTGTAATTGCATTTATGCTTTTAGGTGCGATACTCGTTTTTACCGCAAGCGGAACTTACAGCTTAAGCAAGTTCAACAATTTTTATTTTCTCTTCAAATCACATTTATGGAAAGTAGTAGCCGCGCTTATTCTGCTACTTGTTTTTGCTTATGTACCGTATGATCTTTATAAGAAATACAGCAAAAAATTATTATATGTAATAATAGGTTTGCTAATAGTTACATTATTCTTTGCGCCAAAAGTAAAGGGCGCTGCTCGTTGGATCGACTTGGGTTTTTTTCAATTCCAACCTTCTGAAGCCGCTAAAATTATTTTGATTATGCACCTCGCATACTTGATCGAAAAACAGGGTGATCTAATTAGAGATTTTAAAAACGGATTGATGTTCACCCTAATATGGATTGCTTTAATCAGCGGACTTGTTTTAGCACAGCCAAATGTAAGTACAAGTCTAATTATAGTGATAACCTCTTTCGCAATTTTGTTTGTCGGCGGCGCCCGCACAAAACATATTCTTGGAATATTTGCTTTAGCCGGCGGAGGTCTCGGCTCGATGATTATGATTTTCAAGCATTCACGCGAAAGAGTTATGTCTTATATAAATAGTTTGTTAACCGGAAGCGATATTAATATTCAAGTTAAACAGGCAAAAATTGCTTTGGGCAGCGGAGGATTTACAGGTTTAGGATTAGG
Source organism: uncultured Melioribacteraceae bacterium (assembly GCA_964601095.1). Lineage (GTDB taxonomy): Bacteria > Bacteroidota > Ignavibacteria > Ignavibacteriales > Melioribacteraceae > JAEWUC01. Next base: position 1,458 of record CAZRMG010000232.1, read on the forward strand.
ACACAGCAGGCAAAGTGATTTGTTTCTGCCTGAATCTTACGGTGACTTTATCTTCTCAATACTCGGCGAGGAAATTGGTTTTGTAGGGGCTGTTTCGGTTTTGTTTTTATACCTCGCACTCTTTGTGATTTGTTTGATTATCGCAAAAAAAGCCAAAGATCGTTTTGGTCAAATTCTCGTTTTCGGATTGGGATTCAACATTTTAATTAGCGCATTTATTAACGCCGGTGTTGTTACGGGACTTTTACCGACAACAGGCATAACACTTCCGTTTATCAGTTTCGGCGGAACATCAATTATGATTTTTGGAATGTCGGTTGGAATTATTGTCAATATTGCCCGGCAGACTTTAAAGACGGAAGAATTAAGAATGGTTGCACAGGTCGGATGAAAAGTAAAACAATATATCGATTCATTTTTGCCGGAGGCGGAACGGGTGGACATTTATATCCTGCGCTCGCCGTTGCTCAACAAATAAAGGAATTAAAACCCGAAGCTGAAATTTTATTTGTAGGAGCGAAAAATAAAATCGAAGCGAAAGCAGTTCCTGAATATGGATTTAATTTCAAACCTATTTGGGTTAGTGGATTTTCCAGAAAAATTAATTTGAACAATTTTTTATTTCCTATAAAACTTTTAGTATCAATGGTTCAGTCTCTTTTCATAAATATAAAATTTAGTCCGCGTGTAGCAATCGGAAGCGGTGCTTATGTTTCAGGTCCGGTGATTTGGGCCGCTTCTGTAATGGGAAGTAAAATTATTCTTCTTGAACAGAATAGTTATCCCGGTGTAACAAACAGAATGCTCGAAAAGAAAGCCGATGAAGTTCATATAACTTTTGAAGAATCAAGAAAATATTTCCGCCAGCAGGATAAATTATTTTTGAGCGGCAACCCGATTAGAATAAATCTGAAGTTCGAAAATAAAATTGATTCTTTAAAGAAATTCGGTTTGAGCGATTCGAAAAAAACTTTATTGATACTCGGTGGAAGCGGCGGCGCAAAATCTTTAAATGAAGCGGTAGCGAAAAATTTAATTGAGTTGACAAAAAAAGGAATACAGGTAATCTGGCAAACGGGATCTTTTTATTATGAACAGTATAAAAATTATGAAGGAAATTCAGTTAAGGTAATGCCCTTTGTTTATGATATGTCTGCGGCTTATTCTGCATGCGATTTATTAATTGCACGCGCGGGCGCAACCACAATCGCAGAAGTTTCGTATCTCGGTTTGCCTGTGATTTTTGTACCGTCTGTAAATGTAGCGGCAAATCATCAATACAAAAACGCCAAAGCTATTGTTGATGCAAACGCCGCAGAAATGATAGAGGATAAAAATTTATCAAATGAATTACTAGAAAAAGCGACTCAACTAATATTCGACGAAAACAAAATTCAAGAATTGAAAAAAAATATCATGGCTTTTGCTAAACCTGATGCGGCGAAAACTATCGCAATGCGGGCAATCGAACTAGCGGAGAAAATTTAAAATTATGATGATGCAAACAATTAAAAACGTTCACTTCGTCGGAATAGGCGGAATAGGAATGAGCGGTATAGCGGAAATTTTATTGAGCCAGGGTTTCAAAATAACCGGTTCAGATCTAAATAAATCCGAAGTGACCGATAGGTTGGAAAGTTTGGGAATAAAAATTTATGAAGGTCATTCGGCGGAAAATTTGAAAGAAGCAGATGTTCTCGTTTATTCTTCGGCAGTTAATTTGGAAAACCCGGAAGTTAAAGCTGCAATTGAAAGGAAAATTCCGGTAATAAAACGCTCCGAAATGTTAGCCGAATGTATGAGAATGAAATACGGAATCGGAATTTCTGGAACGCACGGGAAAACGACAACTACATCGATGGTTGGTTTAGTTTTAACAGAAGCGGGAATTGACCCTACTATTATCGTCGGCGGAAAGTTAAGCGGACTCGGCGGCACGAATGCGAGATTGGGAAACAGCGAATACATTGTTGTTGAAGCCGATGAATTCGACAGAACATTTTTAAAATTAACACCGGTTATTGCCGCAATTACAACTTTGGAAAAAGAACATCTCGATACTTATAAAGATTTAGACGACATCAAAGCGGCTTTCGTGGAATTCGCCAACAAGGTTCCTTTCTTCGGCTTTGTTGTTTTATGTTTAGATGAACCAGCGCTTCAGGATATTATTCCGCTTATCAATAAAAAAATATTTACATACGGACTTTCGCCTCAAAGCGACATACGTGCAACAAATATTATTCATGATAAAAATTCGACCGAGTACACGGTTACCTATCTTGGTGAGGAATTGGGAAAAATAAAATTAAATATTCCCGGACTTCACAATGTGAAAAATTCTCTCGTTGCTTTGACAATAGCAAAAGAAATGGGTGTAAAGTTCGAAGTAATTCAAAAAGCATTGGAATCGTTCACCGGTGTTTACCGTCGTTTCGAGAAAAAATATGATAATGATGTAATGGTGATTGACGATTACGGACATCACCCGACGGAAATAAATGTTACGCTAGATGGAATTCGCAGAGGATGGAACAGAAGATTGGTTGCCGTATTTCAACCGCATTTGTATTCGCGCACGAGAGATTTTTACGCAGAGTTCGGGCGCTCGTTTTTGAATTCTGATGTTTTCATTTGTACCGATGTTTATCCTGCACGCGAAAAACCTATTGAAGGAATTTCCGGTGAGTTAATTGCGAACACAGCTAAAAATTTTGGGCACAAAAATGTTTTTTACGAACCGGATAAAACAAAAATTCCGGATCTCCTTAAAAGTATTTATAAAACAGGTGATATAGTTGTTACTCTCGGCGCAGGA
>CAZRMG010000232.1:4285-5263 GCA_964601095.1 uncultured Melioribacteraceae bacterium
AGGAGATGTCTGGAAATTCGGAGAAAAGTTTGTGGAGTTCTTGAAATCAAAGAATAAATAGTACTGTCATTTCGAACCGGTGAAGTCGGTGAGAAATCTTAAATATAAAAGCGATCTAATTGATAGGATTGATGACTACAAAACAAAAAATATTTAACACTTTTTTTTTAACTCTTGTATTCGGAGGAATTATTTATCTCTCCTTCGCATTAAAGAAGCCGAAGGATTATAAAATAGAATTGATTTTACTTGAAGGTAATGAGCATTTGTCGAAAGAACAATATATGAGGTACGCCAATCTTTCGAACAAAATATATTATGGAAATCTTACTCTGCAGATTATAAAAGATAGAATTTCCAAACATCCGTACATTGAAAACGCAGAAGTCCGCTACGAAGGCGGGAATAAAGTTTCAGTGAAAATAAAAGAGAAAAATTTTGAATCGATTCTTTTGAAAGACAGCACGCAATACATTTTAACCGATAAACTTGAAGCGTTGCCGTTTCTTCCAAAAACAAAAAGAATTGATTACCCGTTGATTTCAAACGCGGGCATTCACGATTCGGTTAAAGTTTTATCGTCGCTTAAAAAAAAATATGATGTTTTGACCGCCTCAAAAATTTTGAGCGGTATTAAGTTCCTGAACCCGGAGCTGTTTGATGGTTTGTCTTCCATCGACATGCGCGACGGAGGGGATATTATTTTATCCTTTTCGTTCAGCGATTATCCTGTGGTTTTAGGTCGCGGGAATGAAATAGGAAAAATTGTGTATTTCAATAATTTGTGGACGTACTTGAAAGGAAAACAAATCAATAATTTTATGAATTACGTCGATCTGCGTTACAGCGGTCATGTTTATTTTGGTTTATCAACCGATAGCCTGCAAATGGATGACAATGAAAAATTGTCTTCTGAGGAGAAATCATGAAAAGAAATGTTATAGCCGGATTAGATCTCGGAACAACTAAAGTCTGCGC
>CAZRMG010000233.1:0-5254 GCA_964601095.1 uncultured Melioribacteraceae bacterium
CGGTTAAAACACAATTCGGTGTTCACATTATTAAAGTGACCGGAAAATCCAGCGATACTTATGTTATTGAAAAGATTGTAAACAAAATACAACCGTCGGCAACCACAATTGATAAATTATACCAGGATGCTCAGGATTTTCAATTCGTTGCAAGCGAAAACGCATTTGAACCTGAAGCAAAATTGTTGAAATATGATGTTATTGAAACCCCTGCATTTACCGAAGAAGCGCAATCTATCCCCGGTATCGGCGTCAGTTCTGCAATGGTTAAGTGGGCTTTTGAAAGCGGAGTTGGAGATATCAGCGATGTTTACCGTGTTGCTTCGGGTTATGTTGTTGCAACTGTTTCCGAAGTTATTAAAGCCGGCTTCAAACCTTTTGAAGAAGTTAAAGAAGCAGCCAAAAACGGTGCAGTTAGAGAAAAAAGATTTAATAAAGCTTTAGAAATTGCTAAAGATATCCGTGCAAAACTCGGTGATAACGGTGATAAGAATGTTGCTAAAACTGTTTATCCGGCAGCAAGAGTAGATTCAACAGCTGAATATACAACTGTTGGTACAATTCCGTCTTTAGGTAGAGAATTTGCTTTTACCGAATATTCAATAAAAGCCGATTTGAACAAATGGTCGCAGCCTGTTAAAGGCAACATGGGTGTTTATCTTATCAACTTAAGATATAGAACACAATTTGTTCAAGCTACTTATGATATACAGAAAGCTGCTATTAGAAACGATATACTTCAGCAGAAAAAGAACAGCTACATGAATCAATGGATTCAGGATTTGAAAAAGCATGCAGATATAACCGACAATAGATATCTGTTCTACAGATAAAAAATTGAAGCCGTGATTTTATCACGGCTTTTTTTTGCACTTTGATTTTAAAATCGTTTTTCTATATTGCCTCTCGTTATGAAAACGATATTACTTATAGTATCAATTTTGCTTACCAATACTTTGTTTGCCCAATTCGGCGAAAAGAAATTCTACATCAATGCAAATTATATTTATACAACAACTTCAAAACTTTATTTACAACCAAATTCATCCGACCCTTTTATAAGAGGAACTCACGAAGACCTTGAAGATATTTGGAGCTATTCGGGCGAGGTCGGTTACAAATTATCAGAAGAAATTATCGTTGCCCTCGGTGCGGAATATGTCGAAAAAACTATTGTCAACCATAACATGAATTTGGGCGGAACTCGCGCGGTAATGACCGACGGTTTTAAAGTTATTCCTTTGGAATTATCACTGTATTATACTTTGCCTTTCTCGACCGAGCGATTCAAATTTTTTATGGGCGGCGGTGGAGGATTATATTTCGGCACACACATTAGGCACCTCGGTGTTGTATCTGTTTCAACGGAATCGAGAAAAGTTGGCTACGGAATTCAAGTAGCAATCGGTATGGATTATCTATTCAACGATTATTTTTCACTCCGGACTCAAATGCGTTTCCGCGACCCTGAATTTGAAATGAAAAATTCCTATTCGGATAAAGTAGTTAATTACGGCGGCAGAACATACCTGCTTTCAAACAGATCATTTTCATCAAAAGTTAATATAGACGGAATTTCCTTCGCCGTTGGGATTGTGTTTCGTTTCTAACTCAATTTCAAAAATTACTGCCTGCTTGGAGCATCATTTTTTGTATTTTTGAAAAACCAATTGAGGTTTAGATGAGTTCTTTATTGGAAGATTTACAGACGACAAAAAATAATATCCAACAATTCAAAGACATTACCTCCCGTGTATTGAATTATATTCCAGATGTATTGGATGAAGAATCGGAATTCAGTGGTTATCAAATTTGTTCTTCAAATATTGCTGGAACAAGAAAATCTGTTCGCCCATTTAGGAATGATATGTTTATTCGCAACGTTGATTCATTTAATGATAGTTTTAACAGTTTTGAAAAGATTCTTTTACGCCTCAAAAACGGAGAAAGAGAATTCATTTCAACAGAGTATTATATTATCGATAGCGTTGTATATACAATGCAACAAGCTGCTGGAATTGGTCTCGATCTTATGGTTCAATCAAACAGTGCTCGAAAACATGTTGGAAATAGGTTCGAAGAATTGATGAGAACTTTATTAAGCGAATTAGAAATATCAATGAAGAAAGTTGTGTTAAGTATTCCATATGAAACTGATGAGGGGGATAAACATTATAGATGCGAAACCGATGTTATAATTTCTCCTTATGAAAGCGTTCGATCCGATTCAACCAACATTAACTCAAATGAAATTGTTATTTCTCTCAAAACAACCACAAAAGACAGAATGCCGAAAATCTTTATTGATAAAGTTCTTATGGAACGTTTTGTCGGTCATCCGGTTCGGGTAGTAGGAATTTCACAAAACGATATTCAACGTAAAGAAGACGGTGACGATATTAAAATTAGTTATACTTTTGTATCAAATCTGTTTATGGTTTATACACGTTTTTTAGCACAACTTGAGGGATACTATTATTTGGATCTACCCGCGAAAGCGCAACAGAGTCCATTCAATCAATACATTTTTCCGTTTTCAAAATTCATACTCAATGATATTTGGAAAATGTTACGCCCTTAATTTTTGTCGTCTTTGAATTGATTCCAACTCATCTTTACCCGAAGCTATTCTGAGAATATTCTCTTTGTCCAACATTCTTTCCGTGATAATTTTGCAATACTCAGAATTATTTTCTGAACCAAGCCATTTTCTATTAAATGCTTCTGCAACTGCATAAGTTGTGCCTGATCCTCCAAAGGGGTCCAAAACGACATGTCCAGACTTTGATGAAGTAAGTACTATCTTTTTCACAAGTTCAATCGGTTTTTGTGTTTTGTGTGCTGTCTTCTCCCAAGAACCGTTAGATAGAGTTGGTATTTCAAAAACATCCTTAGGTTTTGCTCCTAACGGATTCGGCTCCCAAATATAATCTTTACCGTTGCCGTTATTGTATTGTGAACTTTCCGCTTGAGGTCTTGAAGGATATTTTAATGTATGTGCATTATATGGAATTCTTGCTTCATCAATATTGAAAATAAAATTTTTGCTTTTCCTAAAATGAAGAATGCTTTCATGAGATCTTCCCCAATCATTTCCTAAATTTGCTTTGTTTCTATAATGCCAGACAAGCCATTTACATCCTGCAAATAAATAACTTGCTGCCCATTTAATATCTGCAAGAATTTCCGAAAATCCGCAAACATAGAGTGAACCATGTGGTTTTAAAACCCTTTGTGCTTCCTGTATCCAAAGAAGACTCCATTCCACATATTGTTTTTGAGATTGAAACGTATCCCATTCTGCTTTTTTTATATTATACGGCGGGTCGGCAAATATTAAATCTATAGATTCGTTTTCTAACGATCTTAAAAATTGAATTGCGTCAATATTATACAATGAACCAAAATCACTTCTAAATACCGGTTGAGGAAGGGGCATAATTTTTTTTTCTGTATAAAATTCAAGCCGCATCTCTTTTACAAGTTGATTTACTTTTGATGCAGGGTAAACTCTATATTTATTTATTGGATGCCGTGTTGAACTAAATTTGCCGTTTCTATCCCATCTTCTAAGAGTTTCTTTATTGACACCTAATATTTCTGCAGTTTCGCTAAGATTATAGAATTTTTCCATGTGAAGTCCTAAATATGTTAAACAACCTTATACAACCATACACAAATATGCTGGATTATAGAAAAAAATCAAATTATTTTTTGAAAGAGAATAATATAAAGTTGGGTGGTTATGCTATAGCTATTTAAAATCAAAAATTTTTCTTAGCAATGATACTCATCAAAAAGAATAATCCATTTTTTATAAATTATTCCTCCTTCCCTTTCCGCATTTCATAACTTCTTATCGAATAATTATATTTATACCAGTACTTCTCAAAAAAAGAACAATGATCGATACGCGAATATTTATAACCGGATTTATGACAAGCGGCAAAAGCACAATAGGACCAATCTTGGCTAACGTGCTCGGTATGGGTTTTTACGACCTCGATAAGGAAATTGAACAAAAAGAAAAAGCCACGGTTGTAGAAATTTTTGAAAAGAAAGGCGAACAGTATTTTAGGAATCTCGAAAAAGAAATGATCCAGTCATTTAATACAAAGGGAAATATAATAGTTGCTCTCGGCGGCGGTACGATTACTTACCAGGAAAATCTTGATATGCTTAAAAAATCCGGTATAATTGTTTATCTAAAAGTGTCGCCGAATATTTTATACTTGCGGCTGAAGAATAAAACAAACCGCCCGTTGTTTCGCGATCTTGTGCTCGGCGAGAACGGCGAGGGCGACTTTATGAAAAGAATTAACGATATGCTCGACAAACGGAAACAGTATTATGAACAGGCACATATTGTAATTACAACTGATAACAACCCGATTGGAGTTACTGTAGATATTCTCGCGAAAAAAATTAAAAAGGTATTGCATGAAAAAAATTGACGTTAAACTTCAAGAAAACTCATACACGATCTATCTCGGTAAAAATAACTACGGAAATCTTTGGAGTTTGTTAAATGAGAATAACCTTAGCAAAAAAGCTTTTTTTGTAGTTGATAAAAATTTATACTCAAAACATAAAAGCCGTATAGACCGGATGTACAAATCGTTTACGTCTAAAAAACATCTGTTAATCTTTGAACCGTCCGAAGAAAAAAAATCTTTTGAAAGTCTGCAAAGTTATTTTGAAGAAATACTAAAACATGGTTTTGGAAGGGACACTGTTGTTATAGCTTTCGGCGGAGGAATAACGGGCGATATAGCGGGATTCGCAGCTGCTGTATTTGCAAGGGGCGTACAATTTATCCAAGTACCAACAACATTGCTTTCAATGGTTGATAGCTCTGTCGGCGGTAAAACGGGTATTAATTTTAATCACACTAAAAATATTATCGGCGCTTTTTATCAGCCCAATTTTGTGTTGATCGATATTGATTTTCTCAAAACATTGCCGGAAGATGAAATTATTTGCGGACTGGGCGAAATTGTTAAATACGGATTTTTAATTGACGATGAGTTCTTCCATTTCATAAAAAGTAATATTAAGAAAATGGTTGCGTTAAATAATTCTTTAATAACAAAAGTAATCGAAGAATGTGTGAAGTTTAAAGCCGGCGTTGTAGAAAAAGACGAGAGGGAAGAAACAGGTTTGCGTAAAATCTTAAATCTCGGTCATACTTTTGCGCACGCTTTTGAAGTTGAACAAGAACACAAAATAAAACACGGGCAAGCGGTAATTGTGG
>CAZRMG010000234.1:0-1732 GCA_964601095.1 uncultured Melioribacteraceae bacterium
TACCTTGGTATTCCGTACCGATTGCCGAACTAACACTCTGCCCAATTAAGTAAATTATTAAAAAATATGTACCGGCCAGTGAAACGGTAGCTGTTCCATAAACAACTGCGTTTCTCACAAAATCGCTTAAGTCCATTAATGAATAACGGAATATCGAATAACCGAATGCAATTGGTAAAAGCGAAACTAAAATTATTGGCGTAAAATATTCCGGACTGTTGAAAATAATTCCCACAATTGCTGCTGCAAGAAAATTAGTATATATAATTGAAAGTACACCGACGGTGTAAGCAATCAAAATTATAAAAATGGAATTACGTTCGCGCTTTGTCTTCAGTTTAATGTAATTAAAAAACAGCAGAACAAGGCCAAGCATAAACCCGGCAAATATGGTGATATTTATTATGTTATTAATAACATTGTAAAGATTGTTGCCTTTTCCCCTATAGACAAAAAGAATTTTTAGGATTGTAAAAACGAGAAACAGAGCAATCGGCACGATGTGTATTGACCTGTTAAACCACTTTTTATAAACGAAAGGATATTCCTTTGGAAAAATGCAGAAGAAATGAACCAGAGCAAAGGGAAAAAAGAGTGCGCCTAAAGTCATTAAAGTATCAACAGAAATTATTAGGAAAGGATTATCGAATATAGGATTCTCAACAATATTTCCTCGATAAAGAAGACTTGACATAGAAAGTAAAACCGAGAATACCGCTACCCTGTAAAACAATCTTTGAATTTTGCCTTCGCGTTTTGACATTACAACAATAAAAGCTACAATAATCCAAATGAACGAAAGAAGTGCAAAACCAAGTCCGGAAAAATTGATTAGTTTTTTTACAAGAACCGGAGTTTCAAAAATTTTACCGTCTCGCGAAACTGTGTAAGTAGCATAGTCACCCTTTTTAACACGATCCAATATACGCGATGCAACCATGGTATTTGGAGTTTTAATCCCATCAATTGCAACCAGAAGATCACCATCTCTTATACCTGCATGCCAAGTAACGCCGTCAACCTTAACTTGATTGAATACTATTACAATACTATCACTGCTTATTTTTTGAGGGATCCATAAACATTCGTCGTTGGATTGAGCCGTTACTTCGAAGATGTAATAAAAGTTTGTGAATCCTACAAAGATTAGAAATGCTGTTAAAGCAACAAGGAATTTTGTTTTATGTTTTATCCAAAATTTTTTAACTGCATTAGTCATTAGTTGACCTTTATAATAACGGAAGTTATGTCATCGCTTTGTTCCGCACCCCTTGTATATTCGTCAACGCTTGCTTTTATTTTTTCCAAAATTACTTTCGCACTTTCTTTACAATATTGGACGGTTAAGTTCTCCAAACGTTCGTCCGAAAATTCTTCTCCATTTACGTCCATTGCCTCGGTAATTCCATCGGTAAATAGGATAATAGCGTCCCCCGGCTGCAATTGAACAACGTCCGATAAATATGGTATTGTAGTTGGAAGAACCCCAAGTATCATCCCGCCCAATTTTAGGGTAGAAATTTTGCCATCGCGTATGTGAAGCGGCGGATTGTGGCCGGCATTAACATAGACCATTTCCCTTTTTGTGTTATCAATGATGCACCAAAAAAAAGTAATAAAACTACCGAGCATTGTATTTTCGGCAACAAGATCGTTCATAAGATTTGTAGCTTCGTCAAGAGGTAATTTTTGTTTACAAATTGATTTTAAAAATGCCTGGAGATTAGCCATT
>CAZRMG010000234.1:1813-5250 GCA_964601095.1 uncultured Melioribacteraceae bacterium
GCCGACCATGCGAGCCGAAGAATTAAAAGCCGAGATTTCAATATTTGAAAGCACCGGTATTTTTTTAGGAAGAAGATTTTGCTGAATGTTGCGTGCCGTCTCAAGATCTTTTTCCATCCTCTGCTTATCTAATGTCTCTTTGAATAAACGAGCGTTCTCAATAGATATTATTGCAAGACTTCCGAGAGACGAAACAAATTCAACATCGGACTTTGAATAACCAATATCTGTTCTTCTTTTGCCGAGAATTATTAATCCTTTAGTCTCTCCTTTAATCTGCATCGGAACAATAAGTTCTACACCAATTTCATAAAACTGAGGAAAATATTCTTTTACTTCTTCATTAATTATCGGTTTTGTAAATCTATCAGCGGAACAATCTTTCAATACTTCCCGCAACCGTTTTTCTTCGAACCTATTTTCAAGAAACAAAATTTCTTTTTCACCGCAAGTGACAATCGAGTATTTGGAAACAAGCATTTGCCCTATTAATGAATAGACAAGCAGTTTGCCAATCATTTCCGTTTGTAATACTCCGCTGAATTCCTTGCTGAGATCGAATAATGCACTTAATTGATTAACTTTTGCATCGAGGTCGCGGTTAACTTTTTTTAGCTTATCTATTGTCAGTGTATTTTCTATTGCGGTAGCGCCAACATTCAGTATTGTCTTTAAAAATTCAATATCATCTTTATCATATTGTTTATTTGTTAATCTTTGTCCAAGGATTAATAACCCGGTAATTTTCTCGTTCGATTTTATTGATTGAATAACCGGCAGGTTATTTTCTTTCAAAAAAAGAATAATACTATCGTTGTTTTCCAATTCAGTAGCTCTAACAATTGGAAATTTTTCCAGTACAGAATTGTTTAGTCCTTTGCTTGCTTTGATTTCGCAGATTCCATCGTCGTTAACTAAAGCAATAAGCCCTTTGGTAGTATGAAATTTACCGAAACAAGTGAGAAGAATATTATTGAGGGCAAACCCTAAATCGAGACTTGAGTTAACAAGGTTGCTGAAATCGACGAGGGCTGAAAAATTTCTTAAAGCAGCGTTGTTGTCTGTTTGAAGCATATTTACCGGTTAAGATATTTAACTAAAGTTACTTGGTTTTTATTCCCGGTTAATGTTGCGTACTTAACTTCATCCATTAATTTTTTTATTAGATAAACACCCAATCCGCCAACCTTTTTTTGTTTGTAGTATTCTTTTATATCGGGTTCGGGTATTGTATCCGGGTTGAAATGTATTCCTTCATCAGTAATTGCAATTTCAAATTTGGAATCGGCAAATTTGACGGAGATATTTATATTTCCTTCGTTCGAATATTTATAGGCGTGTTTGATAATGTTCGTGCATGCTTCATCAACGGCAAGAATAATTTTTCCAATCACATCTTCCGAGAAACCGCATTGTTTTGCGGCGCTCTTTGTAAACTCTCTAATCTGCGATAAATGATCCGTGGTACTTTTTACAGAGAGTTCATTATAAAATGTGTTGAATTTATCGTTCAAGATTTGCTCGGCTCGCTGAATTTTTGAATAGCTTCATTTTCTTCTTTGTAGAATTCATAAAGAATAGGAAAACCGAGAAGATCAAAAATATTGTAAACGTTGTCTTTCATATTGGAGAATTTTATATCTCCTTTATTTTCGCGCATAGTTTCCACGTAAGCCATGAAAACTCCCAAACCGGCACTGCTTATATATTTCAAGTCGTTAAAATTCACAACCACTTGAAATTGCTTTTGATCGAGCAGCTTGTTGAAAACACCTTCCAGTTCGGGTGCGGTATGGGCATCTAAATACCCTTTTACATCAATCACGCTCACAGGGCCGTTCCCCCGTAAGTTGACATTGAACTCCGCCATTAAATATCTCCGATTGTTAATTATTAAAAATCCACTTAAACAATACTAACGTTATATCGTCGTGCTGACTATGGTCTTTTGTAAATAAAGTTACTTCTTTAATAATAGCGTTTGAAATTTCATCTAAATCTTTATTTCCGTTTTGAAAAATAATATTTTCGAAGCGTTCATACCCAAAATCTTCATCTTTGGAATTTTTTGCTTCGGGGATGCCGTCCGAATAGAAGGCAATAATATCATTATTCTTAAGTTCAATTTGCATTTCTTTTAACGTATTTGCAAATCCGTTTGAATAATCCAAACCAAGCCCCATACCGGGCGGCTGCAATCTTGTGATTTGATTCTCCGAGTAAATAACAGCCGGAGTATGACCTGCACGGGCAAAATTAAGTATGCCGTTGTTTTTATCAATCACACCGTAAATAGCGGTAACAAAACTTTTTTTATCCAAACTTTTTTTAAGAACTTCGTTTGCTTTAACTAAAAGTTCCTTTGGGTTATCAATCATTTTTGAAAGCGATTCAAAGATTCCTTTTACTTCAGCCATAATAAATGCTGCTGAAATTCCTTTACCGGAGACATCGCAAACAACAAATCCTAGTCTTGAATTATCGAGTTCAAAAAAATCATAATAATCACCGCCAACTTCGAAAGCAGGAATAAATAAAGCCGACGTTTGTAAATTTTTGTATTGCGGTATTTCATTCGGTAATATTTTATTCTGAATATCCCGCGCAACATCAAGTTCTTTTTCGAGGCGTTCTTTTTCAATAGATTCCGCAATAAGTTTTGCATTCTCAAGTGCAACCGCTGCGTAATCGGCAAACGTTTGAATCGATTTTCTTTCATCTTCGTCGAAGTTTACATCCTGGAACCGAGAAGTAAAAAGATACCCATTAATATTATTATGTACCTTCAAAGGTGCAACGGCAATGGATTTAAAATTGTTCATCTCATTTTTTAATTCGGGCGTAACAGAATCGTAATATAAAATTCTTAGTCTTTCGTAATTAGTTTCATCCTCTTCCAGTAAACGCTTCGTTAATTTATCCGCTTCCACATAAGCAATGTTTTTTACGGAATTTAATTCGTATTCGTTTCCTTTTTTAGTAACAAGCCATGCCGAATAAGAATTGCAGACCCTTGTTGTATTTTCTGTAATCGTGTCGGCAAGTTCCTTGAAATCAAAAACCCGTGTAATCAAATTTGTTAAATCCATCAGCGAAGTAATTTCTTCAGCTTTTCTGTCGAATGCCTCTGCTGTCGGTAAATGGAAAAGAGTCGTAAAAAATATCACACCGAAATAAATTGTTCCGTAAATCATCACAAGACTGAATACATCAAATAATCCCGGTGAAAAATTTATAAGCAAATACCGTATCGTTTCGCTTTCTTTTAATAATCCGTAGTTAAATCCGAAAAGAATTGAAAGAACGGTTGAAATAACAAGCAGATATAATTTTTGTTTTTTTACAAGAAAAGCTATCCATGCAACCCGCAACGAATTCAACGAAATCAGAACAATAGAAACCACATAGAATGCATCGTGAGGGTAATCTAATGATTT
>CAZRMG010000235.1:0-929 GCA_964601095.1 uncultured Melioribacteraceae bacterium
TATTTCACAAAACCGGATCCGGCGATTAATTGGAAGTATGCTTTTGAGAGGCAGTGGTTGTTCTATAAATTGTGGGGAAGATTATTATATAACCCGGAAACCCCTGACGAAATGTTTATTAATGAATTTGTAAATCGTTATGGAAAAGACTCGGAAGTATTGTTCGAAGCGTTTGCCCTCGCCGGCAAAACACCTTTGCGTTTGGCTTCTTCTTTTGATTGCTCTTGGGATTTTACTCTTTACAGCGAAGGATTCTCAGCTCTCGATCCTGATATCAAGCGAGTGGATTACATTTCTATTAATAGGCAAATTAATCAACCGCCGCTTGACACAGATTATGTTTCAATAAAAGATTATGTAAAAGCAATCAATTCAAATGAGACTTTTGATGAAAAGAAAATTACACCGCCAATTCTTGCCGAGATGCTTGTTAAAGATTGCAGTAAAGCAATCTCGTTAATCAAGAATTTGGATGAGACAAAAAACGGTTCTATTAAATATGAGATTGCAGATATAAAAACCTGGGCAAACTTGGGATTATTCTTTGCAGAAAGAACAAAAGCTGCAGTAGAGCTTCAATCCTATCGAACATACGGTAATGAAACCAATAAACGAAATGCAATTTCTTATATGGAAAATGCATTGAAGTATTGGGACGTAATAATAAAGATTACAAGACCTTTATATAATGATATGCCACTTGTACACTACAGCGAGCAGGATGGTAAACTTTGGAAAGAAAATGATCACCTTCGTTTCCACTGGGAATTATTGCGACCGGATATTTTAAAAGATATTGAGATAGTAAAAAAATTAATTGCAATGCAAAATTAGTTATTAATCATGATGAAATATTAAGTTTTCATCTATTAATTCTTTGTAGTTTTTTTCGATAATAAAACATCAATTCACATGGAGGTGAATTATGT
>CAZRMG010000235.1:939-4853 GCA_964601095.1 uncultured Melioribacteraceae bacterium
ACCCAGCGGCCGCTGATATTTAACGACAACTAAACATGGAGGTGAATTATGTCTCTTGTTATCGGCGATAAAAGGATTTTAAATAATAACTTTACTGCGGGCCAAACAACTTCGGCTGTCAACAATTCATATCACGAAAATCACGATACTGTTCAACTTTCCAACGATGCAAATACTTTAAAAAATTTACCTCTTAATCTATCTTCTTCTAAAATTTACGAAGAGAGTAACGGATTCCAATTCGACTTTGATTTTGAAGAAACACGTTTCCAAAATGTAAGCGCAAACGGATTTTATTTATCGGAAGAAAAAAATCTATCTATGCGTTTGAAATTTTACTTGGAAAAAACACTTTATGAAAATGGAGAAGAAAAAAAACAAAAATATGAAATCGAATTTGCGATTAACTATTCCGGAATAGAAATAAATTCATACGAAAGAAAAATTGAAAAGGAGGATATTTATAAATTTCTTAACCGCATCATGAACGATCTTACGATAGTTTTAAATGATGACAAAAAAAATCTTTCGGGCATAGTTTTCGATAAAGACGATTTACAGGATCTTATGCAGATTGGCGACGAAGAGATTGGAAAATTTTTAAACGAGATTATACTATTAATCCAAACTCTCGCAAAAATTAAAAAGTATAATAATCCGGATGCTGAGAACGTACTTTTCAATCCGAAGAGAATCAAAAATGAAATTTTAGAAACCAACCAAACAAAAAGCACATCAATAGATTTCAAAATGTCCGTTAATAAGTCCGCTGAAAAATAAAACCTCTTTTTTCAGCTTTATTAACAAATAAAAATCATGCCAGTAAATGTTTTTCATTGCAAAAACAGACGCATTACATTAAATTTGAAGCCATAATGAGAGGGATTAGTTTTACAAAATTGAGCGGCGCCGGTAACGATTTTGTTTTAATCGACCGGAAATTGAATCCAGAATTCAACTTATCTTTGGAGTTTATTAAAAAGATTTGCGATAGAAGAAAAGGCATTGGCGCCGATGGTGTTCTTTTAATATCTGATTTAAGCAGTTATGCATTCGATATGAAATATTTTAATGCCGACGGCTCAACCGGTTCTCTTTGTGCTAATGGTGCGCGTTGTGCATTAAAGTATGGCTTTGTAAGCGGAAGAGTTGCCTTTGATTTAGTAAAATTCAAAGCTAACGGTAAAGATTATTCGGGAGTTGTAATCGATGAAAAAAGCATTAAGTTTTTTTTAAATGAACCCGAAAAAGTTAAGCTGAATTTTAAGATAAAAGCTGCCGGACAATTAATCTCAGCTTCATATATGGATACCGGCTCGCCGCATGTTGTTATAAAATCGAAAGTTATTTTAGAAAATCCGGCTAATAATTTTTCGTTTTATAGAAGTGTTAATGATTTGCAGGTTTATGAAATAGGAAAAGAAATTCGTTATTCGCGGGATTTTGCACCCGAAGGTGCGAATGTAAATTTTATAGATATTGTTGACGACGGAATTAATATCAGAACTTATGAGCGCGGAGTAGAAAATGAAACTTTAGCGTGCGGAACCGGATCGGTAGCCGCGGCGTTAATATCTTTTTTGAATGATAATTTGAAACCGCCGATCAATCTTTTTGTAAAAAGCGGTGATGTTTTGAAAGTTGATTTCTCATACGAGAATCAAAAATTTAGGGACGTTTCTTTAACAGGTCCCGCAGAAGTTGTGTTTACCGGAGAATTAACAATTTAATAGAGGAATAAATGAGCAAAGTCATCTTTTCAATTCGTTACAATGTATTTCCTGAAAGAAGACAAGAATATTTGGATGTAGTTCGTGAGTTAAAAAATATTGTAAAAGCTGAAGGTTTGGAAAGTTATTCTGTTTTTGAACAGAAAAATAAACCCAATAACTTTGAAGAAATTTATATTTTTCAATCGCCTGAAGCATTTGAAAATTTTGACGATAATCAAGACGAAAGAATAGATTTATTGATGACAAAACTTTCGGATATGATTAAGGAACAATCAACACAATACACAACATTAACGGAAGTTAATACATAATCCGGTTTATTAATCGGTTATCCAGCCAATATGATTTGGTGTTAAATGTTTGAATACGTTGGTGCATTACACATTCATTCGGTTTTTTCGGATGGTTCGGGAGAAATAAAAGAAATTGCAGGATATGCCGATGAAGCAGATCTCGATTTCATAATTCTTACCGATCATAATACGCTTCGTGCTTTATCCGAAGGTTACGAAGGATGGTACGGAAAAACTTTGCTGCTCGTTGGATGCGAAATAAATGATAAAGAAAACAAAAATCATCTTCTTGCATTTAATGTTGATGAAGCATATTCAACTCGGCTCCCGGCTAAAGAATATACAAAGAAAGTAAAAGATTCCGGCGGGTTGGGATTTCTTGCTCATCCTCACGAAAAAAGAAATTCGATGAAAGAACATCCGCCGTATCCATGGACGGAATGGGATACCGATGATTTCACCGGTTTGGAAATTTGGAATCACATGTCGCAATGGATGGAAGGATTAACAGAACAAAACAAGTATAACTATTTTATTCATCCCTTAAAATCGGTAACTAATCCTTCGCAGGATACTATTGTTGCTTGGGATAAACTCAGCCAGAAAAGAAGGGTTGTTGGAATCGGCGGAATTGATGCCCACGCGCATAAAGTTAACCTGCTCGGTTTTTTTGAAGTTGAAGTTTTTCCCTACAAAGTTTTGTTTAAATCCGTGCGTACACATATAATTGCCGAGCATAAAATTAAAAAGTCGACTGATAAAAACGATTTAGTTAAAGCAAAGAAAGAGATTTATAAAGCATTAGAATATGGGCGATGTTTTGTTTCAAACAGTTACCACGGTGAGGCAAAAGGTTTTAGATTTACAGCAGAAAGCGGGACAAAGATTTTCCAGATGGGCGACACTATCCCGTTAACAAAAAATCTTAAATTAAAAGTTAGTGTGCCAACGGCAGGCACAATTAAAATTCTTAACAATGGTAATATTGTTGGAATTTATGATGGAAATGAAGCCGAATTCGATGTTATTGAAAAAGGAGCTTATAGGGTCGAGGTTTTTGCGAATGAATACCCGTGGATTTTTTCAAATCATATTAGAATTGGACTGTAATTTTTGTTAGATTTCCCGCCGAATTTTTGAAATATTATTAAATAGAGGTTTAACGTGCTCGAAAAAAGAAAAAGAATTTCTAAAAAAGAAATGAAACAGGATACCCTTGTAACTTCATACTACAAGGCATATAATTTCTTTATCGAAAATCAGATGAGAATTTTTATCGGTGTTGGTGTAGTTGCTTTGATCGTTGTTGCAGTCGTATTATTATCAAACAAAAAAGCAAATGATACACAAACCGCATCGTCGCTGCTTGCCAAGATAATGCCGGTTTACGATTCGGGTCAATTTCAACAAGCAATTGACGGAGTAAAAGCTACAAACACAATCGGACTTAAGGAAATTGTTGATAATTACGGAAGCACCGAGCCGGGTGAAACAGCTAAAATTTTATTAGCCAATTCATACTTGGGAGTAAATAATACGGAAGCAGCATTAGAAAATTTTAAAGATTACAGCGGGTCGAATGATTTATTTAAAGCCACGGCATTAGCAGGCGAAGCTGCCTATCTTGAATTCAAAAATGAAAATCAAAAAGCTGCAGAGCTTTATAAACAAGCAGCAAGTATTACAAATGTTAATCCGGCCAACGCCGATTATCTTTTAAGAGCAGGAATAAACTTCTTAAAAGCAGATAAAAAAGAAGAAGCAAAAGTTCTTCTAAAATCTATTAAAAAGGATTACAGAGCTACAACCGCTGCGCAAGAAGTTGATAAATATCTTGTTCAAGTAGAAAGTTAATTTTATATAATTTTTCAATTTATACGCTTCCTTG
>CAZRMG010000235.1:4863-5241 GCA_964601095.1 uncultured Melioribacteraceae bacterium
GGTGGCTATATTTTCACCACTTATGTGAGGATAAATTAATGGCAGATACTTCCGATTTCAGAAACGGACTGATATTAAGATATAAAAACGATCCGTATGTGATTGTTGAATTCCAACATGTTAAACCGGGTAAAGGCGGTGCTTTTGTTAGAACCACTCTTAAAAACATGAAAACAGGAAGAGTGTTGGATAACACTTTCCGTTCTGGCGAATCCGTTGATGTAATTAGAGTTGAAAGAAGAAAATATCAATATCTTTATAGAGATACGGCAGGATTGGTTTTAATGGATAATGAAACCTACGAGCAGACTACTATTCAAGAAGAATTGATCGGCGACGGATCGGTTTATCTTAAAGAAGGATTTGAAGTTGAACTAC
>CAZRMG010000236.1:0-5225 GCA_964601095.1 uncultured Melioribacteraceae bacterium
AAAAAAATCGGGATGAACCATGAACTCGCATTAAAACTTTGGGATACGGGATATCTAGAAGCGCGTACTATGGCTGCCCTAATTGCAGATCCACCCCGTGTTACAAAATCTCTAATGAATAAATGGGTTAAGGATTTTGATTCATGGGCTGTGTGCGATAGTACATGCAATTATTTGTTCACATATACTTTATATGCTTTTAACAAAGCGCTTAAATGGAGTGAACGAAAAGAAGAATATGTACGTCGTGCCGGATTCGTTTTGATGGCGACGCTTGCAGTTCATGATAAAAGACGTAACGACCAAGACTTTTTGATGTTTTTCCCACTAATAAAAGAATATTCAACCGATGAAAGAAACTTCGTAAAGAAAGCCGTTAATTGGGCTTTAAGGCAAATCGGCAAACGGAGCTTGTATTTAAACAAAGAGGCGTTAATTGCCGCAAAAGAAATTAAACTTTATGATTCAAAATCCGCACGATGGATAGCGGCGGATGCAATAAGAGAATTAACAGATATTAAAGTTATTGAGCGGCTTAAGAAAAAATGAAATATTTTGTTAATTGATTTTTTAGTTCGCTTTTTTGGTAAGATTATCTTTCTTCTTTGCGAGCATTTTTTCAATTACCTTTTGTAGTTCGCTGGCTTCAAAGGGTTTTTGAAGATGCTCAAAATCATTAATACTTGACATTTGCTTCCTTGTTAAATCGTCTGTGAATGCCGAAAGAAAAATTGATGGAATTCTCATTTTTTCTTGTAGAGTTGAAGCAACTTCTATCCCATTCATTGTGCCCTTTAGTTTTACATCCATTAAAGCCAGATCAGGTTTTTTCGCTTCTGCAATTTCTATAGCTTTAACTCCGGTTGAAGCAGTGCCGCATACATTATATCCTAACTTTGTTAACCTATATTTTAATTCTAGAGCAACAATTGCTTCGTCTTCTACTATTAATATTTTTGCGTTTGTCATAGCATGCTTTCCAATTATTAAACAACGTCTTCAGATTCTATTTTTGAACTTTGTTCGTTTTAAGCGAATCGAGTAATTAAAAAGTAATTCTCTATAATTTTTCATTCTTTATTTACAAGAACCTTGTTAATATTTATTTGCTTTAACACTCTCAATTATTGACAATATATTGTATCTAAAACATTCTGGTTGTGATTTAACCCACTTGTCAAAAAATATAGAGTTAATTGTGAGTGCGATTTGTTGATAATCATGTCAAATTTAATTTGAAAGAAAATTATTCTTCGGGATGTAGTGTGTGCAAAAGGTACCAAAGTATACACATTTAGTTAAATGTTAATATCGAAAAAATTAATTTTATAGATTTTTCTTTCTTTACTATCGAAATTTATTGGCATTTGTTAACCATTTTTTAGATTTCTATTAAAGGTCTATTGCCGGTTAAGTAGATAGTATTTTTGGTGTGAGGGTGTTGGTTGAATATTCTATATCGGAACTGAATAAAAAAGGCATTACAGTAAATGCAATGCCCGAAATGAGATAATCATTTTCAATCTTATTTGACTTCAAGATTAACAAGTTTTGCTGAAACACCGGGAAGCACGGACAATTTTCTAGTAAGTTCGTCTTTCTTTTCATCTTCACCGACGAGTTCTAAAATAACCAAACCGCTGTCCGAGCAATCATCCAATACTCCGTCGTGAATTCCAAGACGGGTTTTAATCATGCAGCCCCAGCCGGTTAAAATTTGCTGAACTTTTACAGCTTCTTCTTTTCTCTTTCCAACAAGAACCAATAAAATAGATTTTTTCATTTTTCACCTCAATAAAATGTTCATCTTAAAATAATTAAAAAGGATAGATAGGTCAATAAATGACTGATATACGAAAAATAATTATTGATTATCGATATAATTTTCTTGACAAACAAAGTGATTGTTTTTAATTTTGCATCAACATAATGGAGGATATATGAAGTCCTTTAAAGAAAATACTCTTATCAAAACGGTATTCGCTTTAATTGATCTTTTTTACAAATTACTTTTTCCATTTTTTGTAGTTATTAACGTACTTCCGCTTTTGTTAAATTTCCCATCTTTCTCAAATTCAAACTGGAATAATATTGATATAATGGGGCTGTTTGTTACACATAGAGATTTAGTCCCTTTTAATGAAATTCCTTTGATATGCAAAATCACTGTTTTCATTTCAAACATAGCCATCGTCGTAGTCATATATTTTTGTCTAAAAAAAATAAATGGATTCGTTAAAAATGTCTTTGAAGGAAATCCTTTCAGTAAGGAAAATGGGGCAATCTTAAAGTTTGTGGGGACTATGGTGGCAATATCAGCTGCGGTAATTCATATAGCAAATGGATTTATTTTGGTGAGAAATGCTATTGACGTAAGGAGTGAAATTGCAATAATCTTAATGAGAATTCTTAACGTGCTATCAGTTATATTCGATCCACTTGTAATAATAGGTCTCTTTGTTTTAGTGCTTGGAGAAATCTTTATACAGGGTTCGATAATAAAAGAAGAAAACGATTTAACGATTTAAGGAGAGAATATGATTCGTATAAATCTTGATGTGATGATGGCAAAAAGAAAAATGTCTTTGACCGAACTTGCTGAAAAAGTCGGAATAACAATGGCAAACCTTTCAGTTCTAAAGACTGAAAAAGCAAAAGCGATAAGATTTTCAACGCTCGAAGCAATTTGTAAAACATTAGATTGCCAGCCCGGCGACATCTTGGAATACATCCCCGACAACTCAACAAATTAACTTTAATAAGAAATCCAGCCAGCTTCGCTCATGGCAATTTTGAGGCGGGCTCTTTTTCATGCTCTTGATCGATTTATCAAATAAACAAAAAAGATCAAGAGCATGAATAAGGTTAATGTTTGTTTTATGCATGGAATTAATTTTTATTACAGTTTGCATAATTATGCATATTTATGTATAATTATACTCTTGTTTTACAAAAGTTTAAAAAGATGATCAAAGTAGGAATTGTCGGTGCGGCCGGTTACTCCGGCGTTGAGTTAATAAGATTGCTTTTGAATCACCCGGAAGTTGAAATAAAAAGACTCTTTGGGCATTCAACTGTCGGTTCGAAAATTGACGAAATACACACCTCGCTTAGGAATATGATTTCTCTCGAAATCGAAAAGTTCTCTGCCGAAGCATTAAGAGACATAGACTTGGTTTTTGTAGCTTTGCCGTCCGGGCATGCGTTTGAAGCTGTTTCAACAGCTAATCAAATAGGTGCAAAAGTAATTGATATTGGCGGCGACTTCCGATTAAAAAATCTTGATGAGTACAAAAAATATTATAAGCAGGAACACACCGCAGTCGATTTATTGAATAAATCGGTTTACGGATTGAGTGAATGGAACGAAGAAGAAATTTCAAAAGCGGAGATTCTTTCTAATCCCGGTTGTTATCCTACAAGTGTTTTGCTCGCATTGCTTCCTTTGGTAAAACATAAATTAATTGAGGATTCACTTATAAGCATAATTTCCTACAGCGGAACATCTGGCGCGGGAAAATCAGTTTTACAAAATATGATGTTTAGCGAAGTGAACGAAAGCGTTCGTGCGTATAAAGTCGGCAACCACCAGCACATTCCGGAGATAAAGCAATCGCTCGAAGTGTTTGGTGGACATTCACCGAAGTTTTCTTTCGTGCCACATCTTCTACCTGTAACAAGAGGGATTTATACAACAATTCATGCACAAATTAAAAGCGGAATTAGTGAACAAAATATAGCGGATGCATTTGAATCGGGTTACAAATCAAAATCTTTTGTGCGATTTATAAATCAAGCCGTGCCGGAAATGAAAGATGTTGCATACACAAATTTTTGTGATATCGGATTTAAATTAATCGATGGCAATACGCTCGTAGTATTCTCAACCATTGATAATCTCGTTAAAGGTGCTGCGGGTCAAGCAATTCAAAACATGAACATTATGTTCGGATTAAAACAAGAAACAGGATTATTAGCATGCATCAAAAAGAAACTGAAATAGAAATGAAAACTGGAATAACAGCACCTAAAGGATTTAAAGCCGCGGGAATCCATTGCGGAATAAAAAAATCAAAAAAAGATTTGGCGTTAATCGTCTCGGAAACGCTGGCAACCGCGGCGGGAGTTTTTACTTTAAACAAGGTTCAAGCCGCACCAGTCCTGATTAGCAAAAAACATTTGAAAGAAGGAAAGACTTTCCGTGCCATAATTTGCAACAGCGGAAACGCCAATGCCTGCACGGGTGAAAAAGGGTTTAAGGATGCGGTTGAAATGGCGGCTAAAACAGCAGAAGTTCTAAATATTGATCCGAAAGAAATTTTTGTCTCTTCAACCGGCGTAATCGGCGAAACTCTGCCGATGGAAAAATTATTAAATGGAATTGAAGCAATAATTTCACAATTGAAAGAAGATGATAATCTTGCCGCGGCTGAAGCGATTATGACAACCGATACATTTGTAAAGTCAGAATCGGTTACATTTTTAATTGATGGAAAAGAAGTGAGTATCGGAGGAATTGCAAAAGGATCGGGAATGATTCATCCGAATATGGCAACAATGCTTTCATTTATTACAACTGATGCGGCGATTGATAATGAAACATTCCAAACAGTATTAAAAAATGTTACAGATAAAACATTTAACAGAATAGTTGTTGACGGCGACACGAGCACGAACGACATGGTAATCGCGCTGGCGAACGGACAATCGGGAATTAAATCTATAAAGCAAGGCACGGAAGCATACAATATTTTTGAAGAAAATCTTTATAACATTTTAAAGAAACTTTCTATTGATATTGTTGGTGATGGCGAGGGCGCAACCAAGCTTGTTGAAATTACTGTTGACGGTGCGTTGAGCGACGTCGACGCTGAAAAAGCTGCTCGAACTGTGGCTCTTTCTCCCCTTGTTAAAACAGCAATACACGGAGAAGACGCAAACTGGGGAAGAATTATTGCGGCGGTCGGTTATTCGGGAATTGAATTTACCCCGGATAAATTCGAGATTATTATTAACGGAACGCCAATCTTAAAACAAAATTATTTAGTTACACTTCCGATAAACGAAGCTAATCAAACTCTTAAACCAAAAACAGTAAAGCTCTTGATAAAACTAAATTGCGGTGAAGGAAAAGCAACTGTGTGGACGTGCGATTTTTCCGAAGAGTATGTAAAGATTAACGGGAGTTACAGAACATGACGCAGCCGAATTACAGGAAAGAAGAT
>CAZRMG010000237.1:0-5218 GCA_964601095.1 uncultured Melioribacteraceae bacterium
AACTGCTCAATCAAACTAAAATTTCTTGTTTCTTTAATCTGTGACAATAAAGAAGCTCTTTGTCTTAGAGTTTTATTATAATCAAGCAAAATTTCGAGATAAGTATGGTTTGCCTGTGAAATAACGGAATCAACAAATCTTCTTCTTTCCGACGGTGATCCCATAGTTATAGCATGATCGGATTGAATCAGTGATACAATTGGAAATCTTCCTATCATTTCGGAATAATTACCAACTTGTTTTGAATCAAGAAATACATTTTTTTTGTTTTTTAATGAATCAAAAAAAATTCTTGTTTGGTTGTTTGTCAAATCAGAAAAATTGCCTTTTATATCAAAAAAGCTTTCACCGAATGTAACTGCTTGGTTATCGGCAGAAAAATTTAGATTTTTAGTTGTGCTTAAATAATAAATTGCCTCTAGAATTGAAGTCTTTCCTTGTCCGTTTCCGCCAACTATCAGATTAAGTTTATCGGAAAATTCCAGCGATGTGCTTCTATGAAGTCTGAAGTTTTGCAATTCGATTTGTTTAAGAACCATTTTAAGTGTTCAGTCGCACCGGCATCAACAACATCATTAAATCAAGGTTTTCCTTTTTTTGCACCGGCTCAATTATCACCGCTTTTGTTGGTGAATGTAATTTTAAAATTATCTCTTCGTTATCGCTTATATGATTTAATACATCGTTTACATATGCAGAATTAAAACCTATATCTAACGAATCACCTTTATATTCACAAACAACTTTTTCTTCACCTGAAGCTCCTATATCAAGATCCTCAGCGGAGATTTCGAGTGAGTCTTTGTTAATTGAAAATTTAACTCTTCTTGTTGTTGATGTTGAAAACAACATCATTCTTTTAATCGAATCGTGAAGTTCTTTTGTATTAACTTTTAAAAGAAATTCGTTTTCCATAGGAATTACACTCATGTAATCCGGATATTTTTGCGAAATTAATCGTGTTATAAGTTCTATATCGTTTAACTTAAACGAAACATATGATTTTGTTAAATGTATTTTAACATCCTTTTCATCCAAAATTTTTGTTAGAACCGACACCGCCCTCTCGGGAACAACATACTGTTGTGTAAAATTAGGTTTAACATTTTTATTTAACATATTAACAAGTCTATGACCATCGGTAGTAACAAGTCTTAAACCGTCGTCGGTAAATTCAAAAAGAGTTCCCATCATAGCTGGACGCATTTCTTCTTTGCTCATTGCAAACGCACCCTTATCGAAAGCTGAACGTAATTCGGTTCCATTTAAAATTACTTCATTTATTTCTTTCGCGTTTTTATCGGCATCTACGGTTGGTATTTCTGGATATTCTTCTGCATCAAGATAGCTTATTGAATATTTTCCATTGTCGGTAACTAAATTTATTTTTTTGTTGGCGGTAAGTTTAAAATGAATTGTTGTTTCTTTTAATGAACGCACTATATCGTTTAATAATCTTGCCGGAACAACCATTTTCAAATTTTCATCCGCTACAATATTCAGGGAAGATTTCAAAGATATTTCAAGATCGGTTGCATAAACGGTTAAAAGCCCGTCTTTTACTTCGAATAAAAAATTCTCAAGTATAGGCATCGGTGTTCTGTTTGGTACGGCAGGAATGATTTTACCAAGTAATTTTTCGAGCTCTTTGCTGTTTACTTTGAATTCCATAATTCTTCTCCAAATTGAGTCAAAAAATATCAAAAATTGGATAGATTTTCAATTTTTGATTTTATACAAAAACATATTAACACGCTTATTAATATATCTTTATATAAGTATATAAATTAACTATAACAATAATAGTGTTAATATGTTGATAACTAATAAAAAACTAAAATTAATGCCACAAACTGAACAATTACGCAACTGTAAAACAAAAGAAAATGTTAATAACTTCAATATAACAACAACAATGTTGGTAACAACAAATTATTAACAAAAGAACAACACGTTGTTAACAAATTATCAACGCAAAAAAAATTATGAAACACCAAGCTCAATTTTATTTTTTAACATATTTATTGTATCGGCCAGTTGAAAATCTGATTTTATCATATCATCTACGGAAGTTTGAGCATGAATAACTGTTGAATGATCCCTTCCGCCAAAATGCAAGCCGATTGTTTTTAATGATGATTTTGTTAGTTGTTTAGATAAAAACATTGCAACTTGACGCGCAAGAACAACCTCTTTACGGCGGTTTTTCTCACGCACTTTATTCTCTTCAACTTTAAAATACTCGCAAACTATTTTTGTTATATAATCGATTGAAATATTAACCTGTTTGTTGGTTGAAATTTCTCGAACGGTTTGCTTTACCAAATCTAAATTTATTTCCTTTGAATTAAGGGAAGAGTTTGCAAGAAGTTTAATTAAACAACCTTCAAGTTCTCTAATGTTTGAAGTTATATTATGAGCAATATACTCTATAATTTCGTTTGATAAATCGATGCCGTAAGCGTTGCTTTTGTTTTTTAAGATTGCAATGCGGGTTTCAAAATCTGGTGGTTGAATGTCGGCAGATAAACCCCAAGAAAATCTTGAAATCATTCTCTCGTTCAACCCTTTTAAATCCTTTGGTGGTTTATCGCTGGAAAGAATTATTTGTTTTCCTGATTGATGGAGAGAATTGAAAATTTGAAAAAACAAATCCTGCGTTTTTTCTTTTCCAACAAGGAATTGAATATCGTCTATTATTAAAACGTCCATGCCTTTATAGAAAGCCGAAAATTCATTTATACGATCTGCCTGAACGGCTTCAATAAATTCAACTGTAAAAGCATCTGAAGAAAGATATATTATTTTCTTTTCGGGAGATCGTTCAATAATTTTATTCCCGATAGCATGTATCAAATGTGTTTTTCCAAGTCCCACCCCGCCATAAATAAAAAGCGGGTTAAAAGAAGTTTGCCCGGGATTTTCGGCCACAGCAATTGCCGCCGCCCTCGCTAGTTGATTGTTCTCACCCTTAATAAAATTTTCAAATACATATTTCGGTATTAAATAATTATCAAAATCATTTTTTACGCTTGTTTGAATATGTTGTGTAGCTGGGGGGTGAGTGGTTTCTATCTCTTTCTCAGCATAATCTTCTTTTTCTTCCAAAATTACATAAACGAGTTTTCCGTTTGGACCTAAAACTTGCGAGAGAGTTTTGTTTATAAGAGTGTTATAATGCTCTTCAATCCACTCAATAAAAAAATTATTAGGTACATGAATTTTAAGTACGTTTTCTTCTATCTCAAATGGCTTAATGGGAAGAAACCACGTATTATATGTAATGTATGGTACATTCTCTTTTATTATGCTAAGACATTCTTTCCAAATATCTTTAGGGTCTTTTTCGATAACTAACTTTACAGGAGAGGTGTTCATTTTATCCACAAATTAAGGTTACAGAATAGAGATTAAAAAATCCCTATCAAAACTTGATTTTATTGTTTTTAAAAAGTTATCAACAAACTATTAACATTAAAAAAGGCGACTAAATCATTGTGTTTTAAGCACTTGAATAGGCGGTTTAAAAAAAGCAAACAAAAATAACCCAAATTTTATTAAAACCAACCCACTTTTTATAGCGGTGAAACGTTTCACAAACCAGAGTTATCAACAACTTGTTAACATGTTTTTTGGTGTCTCACACTACGATGAAAATAGGTTTTAAGATTATATTCTGCAAATAAAATTTTGCCAAAAGTTGTTATCAAACTAACTTTGTGTTATGAAATTTTAAGAAGGTCAAAATTGAAAAGAATATTAGTTGTTTTTACTGGTGGAACATTTTCAATGAAGATTGATGAAAAATCAAATTCAGCGATACCGTTTTTTCATGGAAGCGATTTAATTAAGCTTATTCCACAAGCAAAGGAGCTTGCTGAGATATCTGTTTACGAATATGGTAATTATCCCGGACCCCACATAACGCCGGAAATAATGCTGGACATTTCAAAAAAAATTCAATCATTTGCCGACGACAAGAATGTTGACGGAATTATTATTACTCATGGAACGGATACGCTAGAAGAGACTGCTTATTTTTTAGATTTAACAGTCAAAACTGAAAAACCAATACTTGTTATCGGCGCAATGAAAACAAGTTCCGAACCGGATTGGGACGGGCCAAAAAATCTTTTAGATGCAATTCATATAATAAATAATCCGAATAGTATTGGAATGGGTGTGCTTGTTTGTTTAAATGGAGAAATTAATGCTGCAAGCGAGGTAACAAAAACTCATACGGAAGATATTGAAACATTTCATAGTTTGGATTTTGGAGCACTCGGTTTTGTTGATAAAGGACGTGTAATTTTTAACCGGCTGCCAAGGAAACTTGAAATATTTCAAACAGAAAAAATTAATTCGAACGTGGATTTGATAAAAGTATATGCAGGCATGAATGAAAAGTTTTTTAAATATTCTGCGGATAGCGGAGCGGAAGGAGTAGTTGTTGAAGCAATGGGCGTTGGTAACGTTCCACCCAAAACATTTGAAGGAATAAAATATATTGTAGAAAAAAACATTCCGGTTGTTCTAGTTTCCCGTTGCCCTGCCGGTGAAACTTTAGATATTTACGGTTACCCCGGCGCGGGAAAGTGGTTAAAAGAAATGGGGGTAATTTTTTCAGATTATTTAAACGGACAGAAAGCGAGAATAAAATTAATTGTATGTCTTGGAATTACTAGAGATATAAACGAGCTTCGTAAAATGTTCGAATATAATAGATGAACGAGAACAAGAAACCAATTTTAGATTTCATAAAGCCGTGGATATCTTCCATTCTTCTGTTACCAATTATGATTTACTTTGCGGCGAGCAGTTCCAAATTTCATTTTATTGATTATGTGAATCTTTTAATTCACGAAGGCGGACACGGGATTTTCAGCTTCTTCGGAAAATTTATTTATACTCTCGGTGGAACACTTGCACAAATAATTATTCCGGGAATGTTTGTTGTTTACTATTACATACTCCGTAAAATAATTTTGATGCAGATATTTCTTGTTTGGCTCGGTGAGAATTTAATAAACATTAGTATTTATGCTGCGGACGCAAGAGCGCATAAACTTCCCCTTCTCGGGGGAAATAAAGTTTACCACGATTGGACATATATCTTGAATGAAGTTGGTTTAATTCTTTATGATAAGGAAGTCGGGTTTTTTTTATTTACTTGGATTAATTTCTTTTGTTTTGGCGCTTGCAGCACCGTTGTTCGTTA